>NZ_JAUBPE010000010.1:0-6318 GCF_036700565.1 Microcoleus pseudofavosus SVA1_A4 | reverse complement strand
ATTTTGGCCGGGTTTTTTTGTCGATCGCACCCAAAACCAAAAATATCCGCGTTAATCAGCGTCAATCAGCCTCCATCAGCGGTTAAAAATCAAATTCATCCTGAAACAAGCGCCCACCTACCGGAGACTTAATTGGTAGATGCACCCTGATTAATTAACTCCCGACCAATTTTGGTTTGGGTTTTTTTTTTGAGCGATCGCACTTTCACCCCAAATTTTCCTTCCTTTTCCCAAACTGTCCCGAAAAAGGTGGTGTGGAGGCGGAGACTTAATTGATAGATGCACCCTGATTAATTAACTCCCGACCAATTTTGGTTTGGGGTTTTTTTTGTCGATCGCACTTTCGCCACACATTCTCGCAAATTCTGCCAAACTGTCCCGAAAGACGTGCTGTCGGACCGGAGATTAGATTAGATTAGTAGATGCACCCTGATTAAATAACTCCCGACCAAATTTTGGCCGGGTTTTTTTTGCGATCGCAGAAACCGGGGTTTTTTACGAAAATACTGCATTTGAGTCTTTAACCTAATGAAAAACCCGGTTTCTTTTGCCTCAATGCGTCCACAACTAAATTATCCGCGTTAATCTGCGTCATCTGCGGTTAAAAATCCAAACTGTCCTGAAGCAAGTGTTATCCAACCGGAGACTAAATCAATAGATGCACCCTGATTAATTAACTCCCGACCAGTTTTGGCCGGGTTTTTTTTGGGCGATCGAACTTTCACCACAAATTATCGGAAATTTCCTCAAACTGTCCTGAAAGAGGTAGTGTTGAGCCGGAGACTAACTTAGTAGATGCACCCTGATTAATTAACTCCCGACCAGTTTTGGCCGGGTTTTTTTTGGGCGATCGAACTTTCACCACAAATTATCGGAAATTTCCTCAAACTGTCCTGAAAGAGGTAGTGTTGAGCCGGAGACTAACTTAGTAGATGCACCCTGATTAATTAACTCCCGACCAGTTTTGGCCGGTTTTTTTTTGGGCGATCGAACTTTCACCACAAATAGGGTAATAGGGTAAGGTGCGCATTGCGACCCTACAAATAGAGTAAATGCGTCCAGAACTGTGAAGCTACAAATTCTCGCAAATTTCCCAAACTGTCCCGAACAGGTGCACCTCGCGCCGGAGATTAAATTAGTAGATGCACCCTGATTAATAAACCCCAGCCAATTAAGGCCGGGGTTTTTTTTAGCTCAAAAGCTGCATTAACCAATTAGGCTAAATCGCCTCAAAAGACTGCACCTCAAGAACCGGGCCGATCATAGCAAAAGTCATTACATCCTTGCGGACTTCACCTTTGACACTGACTTTCAAACCAGCTTTTTTCAACCCAGAAGGAGCATCCTTAAGTTCATAAGTTTCCCCATCTTCGCCAACCAAAGCCCAAGTGCCCGGACCAAATCCTTTGCGTTCAATTTCGCCTTTGACAGTAATACTCATGCCGATCGCACCTCTGTTTTAATTGCTAAACGCGCCAGTCCGAAACACAGCAAAGCATTGACAATCAAGAATGATTGTGATACCAAACCAGTTCCCAATCCCCAAACAGCGGGAGATACAAAAGCATTCACCGCTAAACTGCTAGCAAAGCCGATCGAAATTGCGATCGCGATCCACTTCCACTGTTGATGTCCCAACAGCAAAGCAATCAAAATCCCAGGAATCAAAACGCTAGCAAAAAAGGGATTCAGCATACTGCTGCCGTTAATTGCATTGCCGAGTTCGGGAATAGAACTGCCCATCACCCGCATCGGCCACTGCGGCAAGTCAAATACAAACAGATTTCGCAGGCCAAAGAACCCAGAACTGCCAGCAATCAAGCCGCCGGAAAAGCCCCAAGTCCACTGGAACGGAAAATAATTCCGCATAAAGAAAGCCAGCAGGTAAGAACCGAGCACCATTGCAATTTTAGGCAACAGGGCGACTGCACCGCCGTCAATCCAAAAGCGGGGGCTGAGATAGCCGTTGTCGCGCAGCCAGCGGAAGAAATCGCGGAAGTTGATTTGTCCGCGCTGGGCTAGCTGAACTGCTGCGGCTGCGTCGAGGTGTCCCGAACCAAAATGGTTTAACGGATCTTCAGTGACAGTTCGCGAGGACTGCAAGAGTACGCTGCGAATTGCGTCTGGTTCTGTGATGCCGGAAGCCTTGACAAGGGCTGCAACGGCTGCAACGTGGGGAGAAGCCATGCTAGTGCCTTGGTAGCCTTCAAAGACTTCGGCGCCAGTTTCCGGGTCGATCGTACTTTGCAGGATCTTGCCCATTTCAGAACCGCCGGGGGCTGCAATGTCAACCCCTGCGCCGAAATTGGAGTAAGATGCTTTTTCGTCGTCGGGGCCGAGGGCGGAAACGCCGATGACGTGGGGATAGCGGGCGGGATAGGAAGCGGAACTGTCGCCGGAGTTGCCGGCGGCTGCGATGATGACAACGCCTTTAGAGTGGGCGTAGTCGATCGCCTCTTCCATTAACTGACTTTCGCCGCCGCCGCCGAGACTCATGTTAATCACGTCGGCACCGTTGTCAGCAGCAAATTTAATTGCTTCGGCGATGTCGGAAACCGTGCCGCCACCGCTGCCGCTTAACACTTTCAGCGGCATTAAAGCTGCTTCGTAGGCGATGCCCGCAACGCCGTAATTGTTGTTAGTTGATTGGGCGACTGTACCGGCGACGTGAGTACCGTGGCCGTTGTCATCGTAGGCTTCGGCGCGATCGTTTACAAAGTCGTAGCCCGGTACAAATTTGGTTTCTTTTAAGTCAGCGACTGGAGTAATACCCGTGTCAATTATCGCTACTGTTGTGCCGCTGCCTTTGGTTTCGTTCCAGGCAGATTCTACATTGATGCTGCGGAGATTCCACTGCTTGGTATACATGGGGTCGTTGGGAATCTCGAAAGCGCTGTAGACGTAGTTCGGTTCAATGTATTCGGTATCTTTAGCCAAATTTGATTTTCTCAGGGCGTTTAGCAAAGTGCGATCGCCCTTAACTACATATACATTGTCGCCCGCTGAGAATTCACTGTTGAGTTGCGGTGCGATTTTGTACTGCTGGGCGATCGCATTTACTTCTTTCGCAATCTCAGCAGCACCCAAATCTTCGCGGAAATCCAGCACAATCGAGTCGTAAGTGCCTTGAGTAGCAAGTCCTGGGAAATTAGAAATCGCCCAGCCGAGCCCGATTAAAAATAAGCACAGAAGGAAAAACTTTTTCATGGCCGATCGTCCGTTTAGGGAAGGCTTGTTCCCCACAATAACCCAATTTTCACCGCCAGCGCCAGTTTTCCTTGCTGCGACTTGTGGGGATCTCGCACGCGGGCGTTTGGTAGTTTTCGGCGGTGGCTGTTGCTAGATCAAAAATTGCTCTAATTTCTAGTTTAAATTGCAGAGCAAGTTTTACGACTTCAATTAATTGTATCATTAGAGAAGATGAGAAACAGAACCTGGACTATTTTCAACAAGGGTATTGCATGGAAAGAGGTTTAATGTGGCTGCCGCTGCTGGCAATTTTTATTTCTCTGGCTTGGGCTGGATGGAACGAGTATCAAAAGCTGGAAGCGTATCGCGTCTGGGCAGAACAATTCGCTAAAGCCAAGTACGATATTTATGCTGTACTCGGTCAGCAAGAAGACAGTTTAACTTGGGGAAAACCTACTCGCAGCGGGCCTGTGAATTTGCAAACTTTTTCTTTAAAAGACGTGCAGTCGCTGCGGTTGTTAGTCAACTCTCAGGCAGTTGATTTAGAGTCGCCGCCGAGTTCGGGAAGTCCAATCGCCCTCGAATTTTTGTTGAAAGATGCTGCTGCGGTGCAGGTTCCTTTTACAGAAATTCCTCTAGCGACTAAATGGGGAAAACACTTGCAGCAAGAATTGCAGCGCTTTAGGTAAAAACACTCTCCGGCGGGGCAGCGTATCAGATATGAACTCGGCTAGTTGAAGTTACAAAAGTCTGTAAAACTGGTAGTAGAAATAGAACTTACGCAACAAATCCTTTGAACTGCCATCTATAGGGGTAAAGTGCGCACGGATCGCCCGGAGGACATGAGTTCTTGCAGTAAGTAGTAGGAGTAGTGTCCCCGTGCCTAGCCCGCTCGTGTTCCGTGCGTACCTTACAGTTAAAGTTATTGACCGTAAGCATCCAGGATAAAAGCCCCCGGATTCATCCGTGGAGAAATAAAAAACCTGTATCCGATAAACAAGCCCCCGAATTTATCTGTGGGGTCAATGCTTCAATTCTTTAATCTAAAATCTAAAATCTAAAATCTAAAATCGATTGACCAGCGCGTCCTAAAACAGCTAAATTGCCAGCCCTCAAACCTGCGGAATGGAAACACAAGAATTTTTACAGCGCTATCAACAGGGAGAGCGCAACTTTGGTCACATTGACCTCAGCGGCGCTAGTTTAAGCGGTGTCAACCTGCGAGAAATAGACCTCACTGGTGCTAACTTGACCGGTGCTAATTTGAGCTGGTCTTTTTTGAGCAATGCCAAGTTGATAGGGGCTTGTTTGCGCCGCGCGGATCTCCGCAGTGCGGGGATGGCCGGGGCAAATTTGAGCGGGGCAAATTTGAGCGGGGCAAATCTTGCTAAAGCGGATTTGCGCCTTGCTTGTTTGGAAGCAGCAGAGCTCAATTGGGCCGCGTTGCCTGAAGCGGATTTGGGCGGTGCTAATCTTCAAGGAGTTAAATCAGACCAAATTAATTTGACCGGGGCTAAACTCGACGGCGCGAAGTTGATGGCGGCGGAATTGATGGAGGCGAATCTCAACCGCGCCAGTCTTGTTGGTGCTAATTTAACGGGTGCTAATTTGCGGGAAGCGCATTTGGTGGAAGCGAATTTGCGATCGGCAATTTTAATCGGTGTAAATTTGATTGAATCTGACTTGAATGGCGCTCAAATGCGATCGGCAAATCTGACGGGCGCTGACTTGCACCGAGCAGTGCTGGCGGGGGCGGATTTGACTGAGGCGGTGCTGGATAATGCTGATTTGAGTCGAGCGAATCTGGCGGGTTCTTATTTATTGAAAGCTAGTTTTAAGAAGGCGCTTTTGCTGCGAGCTAACCTGCAAGGAGTGTATTTGTTGCGGGCGGATTTGAGCGAAGCCAATTTGCGCAATGCTGATTTGCAAAAAGCTGATTTGAGCGGCGCTTATTTGATGGATGCGATGTTGGGTGAGGCGGATTTAAGAGAAGCTTGTTTGATTGAGTGCCGTTTGATTCGGACGAATTTGGAGGGGGCGCAGCTTACGGGCTGCTGCATTCAAAATTGGCAAGTTCAGGATGTCGATTTGTCTAAAGTTGACTGCCAATATGTTTTTACTCAGTTTGATTATACTGCCAAAATTCCGGCAAATCGCTATCCGGTCGATCGCGATTTTGAGTCTGGGGAATTGGGGCGGCAGCATCAAGAGGAAAGTTCGATTGTGGAGGTGTGTTTTGCTGAACCTCCTAATTGGGAGGCTTTGGTTTTTACGGTGCGTCGGGTAGAGTTGGAAAGCCGCGAACTCAAGTTGAACGTTCAATTTTTTGAGTCTGCTGGAGAACAACATTTACTGCGGCTGAGCGCGAACCGTTTGGTAAATGGCAAGATTTTGGGCGATCGCATTTTGGAGCTTTATCCAGATATGTTGGAAAAGGTTTTAGCCAAGGGCGCTGAAATTTTAGCCTTGCTCGACCTGGCTGTTGCTAATAACGCTTCGGAGGCGTCACCAACACCGACGCCGGCGAAGCCGAGTCAAAAGGAGGTGTTGGAAAGAAGGCAGGCAATCTACCAGCAAATGGTGCGTCAAATTGCGTCGATTTTGATGTCTCAGACGCCGGATAAATTCACGGAAAGTGTGCAGCGGTTGCTGGATTATTTGAAGCAACAAGGTATTTCAACGGAGGAGATTCAAAGGAAGGTAATAGGTCAAACGATCGCCCAGCGGGCGAAGCAAGATTTGGGTTTTCGGGAACAGTTGCTGAGGTGGGAAAAAACGGCATCCGATCGCGATCGCTGTTCGGTAATGGGGGAAGCGGTGCGATTTGCGATCTCCCTTTTGATCGATTATTAACAATTAACAGTTAATCGTTAACCATTCAAGCCCGAGATCGGCTAATACCCGCACTTGCTCTTCTGCGTCGGAAACTGCAAGCATCGTGCAGCGGGGCAAGCAATACCAAGTTTTTCGGGAACAGTTGCTCACGTGGGAGAAAAGGGCTTCGGATCGCGATCGGTGTTGGATGATGGGGGAAGCGGTGGGGTTTGCGATCGGGAGCGTGTCACTTTTGCGATGAGTATAAATACTCAGAAATACTAGGGCAGAGGTTTTGAGCTATTGTTGGGCAAA
>NZ_JAUBPE010000142.1:0-7348 GCF_036700565.1 Microcoleus pseudofavosus SVA1_A4 | reverse complement strand
TTTTTGGCTGGCATACACTATAACTAATGATTGCTTATTTTTTTATATTATACAATCTAGCTGCGTCTCAGCTTATTGATTTATCAGTGTGCGAGTGCGAGAATTTTTTCTGGTTGATTCCCTGTGAAGGGAAAACGACGCGCGATCGCACTCAATACCCTTTCTAAATCGGGAGCATCTTTCGCCAATGCTGGCGGCTCTTCCCGTTCGGTCAAATCTGTTAAAATATTCAGGATGATCGTTGCTAAATGTTCATCAGCATTATCCAACAAACTCAATAGCTTTTCAATATCTTCTTTCGCGCCCAACCAGTACCTCGCTCCCAGTAATTCAGCTTTTACTGATAAAGGAAGCTCTAATTTTAGATACTCTTCAAGTTTTGGCAATAGCTGCGGCGTACCTAAAAGCCCGATCGAATTAGCAGCATACCCTCTCACGGCTTTATCTTCATCAACATCTAGCAGTGAAAGCTCCAGAGTTTCTATAGCGGATGGTTCTTCTAAATATCCAAGAGTTTCTGCTGCTGATGCGCGAACCAGTGCCGAAGGGTCATTTCTGAGAATATATTCTATTGGTGCAACCGCAGGAGTATAACCAAGTTCTCCCAGTGCCTCAACTGTTTCAGACCTAACCAGTTCTTCTAGATCGTTTAGCAAAGGCATTAATGCAAGGCCAACTGTCTCTACTTCCTCTGAACCCAGATAACCTAATGCCTCGGCTGCATCAGCTCTAATTGATTCATCGGCAGATTTTAGCAATCTTAATATCTTCGGTACAGCCGCATAAACTTCTGCATCTACAAGCTGTATCAATGCTTCTGTTTGCAGGGCATAATCATCAGAATCGCAATAATCTAGCAGTATTTCAGTTGTCAGCTTATCCATAATTTTTGCACCTTCCTAAATTTTAGTGGTTCCAGCCTAGGTTATTTTCACACTTAGTCAGTTAAATTGAATGGCATTACGCAAGTATCAAAATGACTAAGTGTGAGTAATTGACATCCCCCAAAACTCTCTTAATTTCGTGGTACTACACTAATTGCAGACTAATTTTGGGAGAGGTTTCTTTGAGCAGCTTACCTTTTCGTCTTCTTCTTTTTGCCGCTGGAGCGGCTATGTCTGCCACCAAAGGCTTTCTGGGTTGTTTTAATTTTTTCCTTTTTTTCGTTATCTTTATCGCGTTTAGCTTGCTGTTTCAATATTTTGAGTGCTTCAGACTTATCTGATGCTTTTTTTTCTGCGATTAGTTGGTTAACTTCTTCTACAATACCCGTATCAGCTACATTACCTTCGGCTGTCATAGTGTTTGATTTTTGGTTTATTATATGGGAGTATTAAAAATAGTAGGAACTGTTCATATTCTTATAGTCTAACTCAGACATCCCAACCTTGTCAATACTTGGGTGGGGCTTTATTGAACTTGTCTGCAATTAGTTTGATTTTTTGGTTTTCCCCGCCCCTCTGGGGTTATGGACATTGGTGCAAGATATGAGTTATCACAAATTCATCCTTTGTGCAGATGGAAATTATGCCTGAAAATAGAGAAACTCAGATTAGCGTTACCCTTTTTTTAACGATGGCAAACCGAGTTTTGATTGTCGGCGGGCGGGGACGAATTGGCAGCAGCGTTGCCCAAGACCTTGTTACCCATACCGACGCAGAAGTTACTATTACCGGACGCGACCCTGAAGGCTGTATTACGCCGGAATTGCCGCCGGATAGGGTGCACTATCTAGCTTTCGATTTAGCGGACAGTGCAGCCGTGAGAAAAGCAGTTTCATCTTCTAATCTTGTGGTTCACTGTGCCGGGCCTTTTCACTACCGAGACGCTGGGGTGCTGAAAACTTGCATAGAAGCCGGTGTTAATTATACCGATGTCAGCGACAGTCGCAGTTTTACTCGCAGAGCTTTAGAATTGCGCGAACTTGCTAAAAATGCCGGGGTGACAGCGATTGTCAACACGGGGATTTTTCCGGGTATTTCTAACAGCATGGTGCGCAGAGATGTCGAGCAATTAGATGCAGCAGAACACATCCATTTGAGTTACGTTGTCGGAGGTTCGGGCGGTGCTGGCGTCACCGTAATGCGCACTACTTTTTTAGGTTTGCAAACGCCTTTTGATGTTTTGGTTGATGGCAAACTACAGCAGATAAAACCCTACACCGATCGCGAAACCATAGAATTTCCTCAACCCTACGGCAAAACAGGCGTTTACTGGTTCGATATGCCGGAAGCAATTACTTTGCCCGAAACTTTCCCAGTTAAAACAGTTATTACTAAATTCGGCACTTTTCCCGACCTTTACAATCACCTTACCTGGTTTGTTGCCAAATACTGGCCGGATAGCTGGCTGAAAAATCGCTCTGTTATTGAGTTTTTGTCTTATGTCAGTTACGGGATGACCAGTGTTACTAATAATTTTAGCGGTGTGGGCGTGGCTGTACGATCGCAAGTGACCGGTCTCAAAAACGGCAAACCCGCTAAAGTTTGCTCGAGTGCCGTACACCCAAATGCTGCGACCGCTACGGGCATCGGTACTGGCAGCATAGCTCAATTAATGTTAGAGGGCAAACTTACAAAACCGGGTGTTTGGTCGGTAGAACAAGCTCTTTCTACTGAGCTATTTGAAGGAGCTATTGAGAGTCGCAATTTCAACATAGAGCAGGTTTTTTTGTAGTTTTCTAGGTTGTTTATGGCAATTTTAGATGTTTGGTGAATCGGCTTTTTTTGACGAACAGCGAAGACGCTTATGAGGCGAAGGAAGAGAAGAGAGGAGTGAGGGGGTTCGCAATTGATGGGAGAACCGCTAGATAGGGTTTTTAGCAGAAATTGCTCTTCACAGGATATGAGTCCTGGTTGTTTAACTAATCTATCTTTTGGTAGAAGTAATAGTAACCAGCAGGCGCTTAATATACTGGACATGACGAGAAAAATCCCTTTTCGCTCGATCGGCGGTAGGTGCGACTTTTAAGATGGCGCTTCAACCAAGGTTTTCAATGTGCGATCGCCCAGAAGGGACAACAAACACGATAAGTTTTGCGAAAAAATACGAGGAGACGTTGATATGAAGCGGGTTTTAAAAGCTCTCGGGCAAACATTGAGTCAAAGCATTTTGCTGGTCTGTATGCTGGCTTTCATTGTTCTGGCAGGTATGGCGGTAGCACCCAGTCAGGCTGCTTACGCAGGTCAAGACAGGAGTCAGGCGTCGCCGTCCGCTAAAATTACTGACCCCGCAGAAAGTTTCGAGGATCTCAATCCCCAAGCAGCTTACGAAGATATAGTCAAAACCGCTCAAAATCCTGCAAAGGTCGAGAAAGTTTACGACGAAAGCTTAAAGGAGTACAAGGGAGAACACCCGCAAGAAAGCTTAGTTCAAAAAGCTGAAGGTTTGATCGAAAAGGTCACGGGCAACGAATAAATCAACAGATTTCTATCTCACCCAAGTGGCTGGTAAATACTGACGTTCGGTGAGTATACAATTATGTAGGGTGCGCATTGCGCACCTTACTGCGTTAGAGGAGCGTGTCAAACCACTTTTTGCGTTCAAAAGGGTTTTGTCGTTCCCCTTTTTTTGAGCTAGCAGATTCATCCTTAAGGAAGATGAATAAATAGGAATTTAAACGGTAAATTTAATAAGAGTTACAGTTAGATAAAAGGAAAAAAATATCATGAGCGATGACAAAAAAACGGTAAAGGAACCTGATGCTAACCTCGACCCGCTTTCGGGGGAAACGGGGGCTCATCCAGTGGCAACGGGTATCGGTGCGGCGAGTGCGGGTGCTGCGGGTGCTGCGATCGGCGGTGCGATCGGCGGGCCTGTGGGAGCTGTTGTGGGCGCTGTTGTGGGCGCGTTTAGCGGCGGCTTGGCGGGCAAAGGTGTGGGCGAGGCGATCGACCCCACAGTAGAAGAGGCTTACTGGCAAACCAACTACAGTTCCCGTCCTTACGTTGACACGAGCGCGACTTACGACGACTATCAGCCTGCATACCGCACGGGCTATGAGGGATACAGCCGCTACAACGGTACTGGTAAGAGCTTCAACGAGCTCGAAGATGATTTGCAGCGCGACTACGAAACAAATCGCGGTAAGTCGAACGTGACTTGGGAAAAAGCTAAGCACGCCACGCGCGACGCTTGGGATCGGGTAGAACGCGCTGTTCCTGGCGACATTGACAAAGACGGCCGCTAACACCGTCAGCAAGTATTTCTCAGTCTTGGACGCACATAAACTCGATCCGTTCCGGCTTTTTTACCGGGGCTGCGGAACGCAGCGAAGTGTTTCGGTAAAAAAACCCAGTTTCTGCGTCTGGGACTGTTGTTGATATCTAGGACTATTTTCAACGCGAGTTGAGCGAAGTTATGGGGAATTTTCAGCCCCTCTCTACATCAGGGAGGGGTATTTTTAGGCTCCGTTGAAATCGCGTTTTTCAGCAAGACTTTGCCAGGGCTGTTTTTCCGGCGATCGCCAAAAAAAAATTATTAACAAGAGAGTTTGAGATTAACACTCTTTTTTGACTATTAGCCTTAAAATTAAACTTAATTCAGGACTCAGGCATCGATCGCATATTTCTGTCATTGTTGGCGATGCGCTTTCTTCAACCGCAGCCGGAGCGTGAAAGCGTTCGCGGCCTCAAGTCCGATAATTGTTAATCTAAATCCTCTCATTCAAAATCGGTATTACTTGTGGATGAAATGCTGGAAAGAGCTTGGACACTCAAGCAAAATTTAATTGACTTTGTGCTGGATGCTGAGGGAGAGTTGGCGGTAGCTTTGGAAGCTTTTGCAGCAGCTCGATCCACCGGCGAGCGCTACGATATTGCTCAGCAAAATCAAGTGATTGACAGTTTTACCGTCGAAGGTAAAGTCGGAGAGAAAACGCCGATCGATCTATTTATCGAGAGTCAGCCAGATTTAACCGAGATCGAGACCGGTTTGCTAGAAAGTTGGCGCCACAGAAGCTTCACTGGCTTATTTGAAATCACTCAAATTTCCCCCGACGGCTTTGAACTGATGAACTGGCTGACGGCTAAGCACTACGCTGTCAAGCCTAACAGCGCGAATTTCCTGCAAGAAATGTCTCGCTTTAAGTTAGGAGAAATCTTGCGGGCTCGGATTGCTCCCCTTACCGATAACTGGTGGATACTCTCGGGCCCTGGCATCCCGATGGGGAATTTGGGCAAGCCGAAGTTGGCGGTGGCGATCGGCAATTTCAAGCAAAATCACAAAAAGAACCTGTACAGCGATGCCCCGGAATTGTTAGAGCAAGCTTGGCAGTCGGTAGAACAGTACCACGAAGATTTTACCGAATTTTTTGGCAGCGATGAAGTGACGCTATCGGGATATCACCTCAATAAACAGTTGGCTGAATTTCAGGAAGTAATCACTAAAAAACGCCTAGCTGATATCGGCATTGATGAAACTAAATCTCTCGCGGAAATAGTTGAAGATGCGGGAGTCGATGCAGAAGAAATTAAAGCAGCAGCTATAGCAGCAGCCGGTGCAGATCCCTCTTCAGTTGAGGTAGCGATCGACAGCAATGCTAGTTCAAAAATGGTAATGCCGAAAGCCGAATTGCCCGATCGCTTCAAGAAAGCCGAACAGGTGACAGCACTTTCTCATCCCCGCTGGGGGCAAACCTTTTTGTCTACCTACAGCCAGTTTACCGCAATGCTAGCAGCCGAAGACTTTTCCAGCATTCCCGGTTACGAGAAGCTGGTTCGCAGCTATCTAGAAGATCCGGCAATTAATGTGTGGATCTGGCGGCGGTTAGCTAAAGTTGAGCCAGCAAAATTAGAACAAATTTTGCAAACTGTATTAGAGCGCACAGACTTTCAGATCGATCGCGATTTAGATGCCCTGCTGCAAGAGTTTAAAAAACCCTTAGAACCCGAACTCCCCGAAATTGCCAGCGTTCCCCTGCACCTGCACAACTTATTTCAGGAAGCTTTAGGCGAAGTTAGCAAGTCAAAATCCAAGCCACAGGAGAAAAAGAAAAGCTCTAAGGGCTTTAAATCCTGATGTTAGGAACAGGCTTTTCGGCCTGTTCCTAATTTGCCTACTGGCATCACAATCTCTGCACTTCACCGTAAAATTACTTACTCTATCCCATCTAAAATTTCAACTCTAAAATCGATTGACCGAAGTTGAAAAACCCGGAATATTAGTGCGAGCGTCCCGCTCGCGATCCGCGCCGCGAGCCGCTCGCGATCCGCGCCGCGAGCGGGGACGCTCGCACTGCAACTCGAAAAATCATGATTCCGATGAAGCGCGGAAATGATATCAGTCCTGTTTAATTCACACTTTAAAAATCACAACTATTTTCAGTAATATAACTGAACTCAATATTTTTTTTTCTCGCTCAAACTTGGTGGAATTATCCATCTGTATCAGCGCCGAGGATTGGCATCGAAATTAAAAATCTACCGCTCAACTTCAAGATTTATTTCTTTTGACACTTGACTCAAATAAGGTGTTATGATTGGAGATATAAAAAAGTCTTCATAAGTTTGAACGCTGACTACAATGATGCAAAATGTATTGAAACACGTGCGGGAATTGCAGGGACATATCGAGCAACTACCTGTAGATAAACAGGCGATTTTAACAAGCAATGTCGAGCAGTTGTCCGCATCTTTACAAGAATTGGCTGCGGAGTTTCAGTCGCTTTTGTTGTCTAAACAAGCCCAAGCCAAGTTACAAAGAATTAACAGCAATTTAGACATTAAAGTTTCCCAGCAAGCTGCTAGCATCAGACATTTAGAGCAGCAGTTAGAGCAAAGCCATATCCTGTACAGAAGGGTGACTCAGGCACTGACAAAAGGGGAATCCCGACTGCAAAGTCTCCTGCGAAATTCTTCCGATTTGATGACAATTATCGAAGCAGACGGACGCATCCGAGACCAAAATTCGAGGGCAGCAGAGCGGATGTTAGGCTACAATCTCGAACAAAGAATTGGCGAATTCCAAGACGATTTGATCCACCCAGACGATCTACCTGTTTGGCAAGCATATTTTGCAAAATTACTCAAACAGCCGGGAATTGCACCGCCTGTAGAATATCGGAAACGCCACGCTAACGGTTCTTGGGTGTATTTAGAAGTCATTGGTAACAATTTACTCCACGATTCCAGCATCAACGGCATAGTCCTCAATTCCCGCGATATCACAGAGCGCAAGTTCTCAGCAGCAGCTTTGGAAAAATCGCAAAAGCAAATCGTTAATATCTTAGAAAAAATCACAGACGGCTTTTATGTGCTCAACCGCCAGTGGCAGTTTACCTACCTCAACGCGAAAGCAGAGCAGTGCTTGCGAAAAGGGCGTCAAGAACTTATAGGTAAAAATATTTGGG
>NZ_JAUBPE010000141.1:0-7567 GCF_036700565.1 Microcoleus pseudofavosus SVA1_A4 | reverse complement strand
ATCTCTTGTTTCATCTGTAGAAAGAATTCTTAAAGAATTTGGAGATAATTATGTAATTAATTTTGCTTAACTACTTACCTGAATTTTTGGCAATCAGCCAAGATGTCCGCGCTGCCGAAAATGCTAGTTCTGCCTACCTTCAATCCGAAATGCTGGCCACACCTGTGACTAAACTCAATCGTTTGCGAGAAAGTCTGGTTTTAGGCAAAAATCCAGCTTTAGCAACCAGCTTTGGCAGCATTGTGCAGCGCTGGTTGAGTATCTTAGAAACATCTCGAAAAACTCTAGAGGAAGCAGCTTTAGACTCAGCAGAAATCCCGCAAGCTTATGTCGCGGGGCCAGCCCTCAACCCAGAAAATTCTAACAGTCGCTTCAAAGGGCGTTTGGATGTATTTCGAGAAATCGAGTCTTTGGCTGTTTCCTCTCAACCACCAGTTTTGTTGCTGTATGGAGGTCGTCGCACCGGCAAAACCTCCGCCCTCAAGTTTTTACCTCAAAAAGTTGGCTCAGAATTAGTACCGCTGCTAGTCGATTTTCAGGGTTCAGCAATGACAACAACCTTGAGCGGTTTAGCCGAGTTTATCGCTGATGCCATCGCCGAAGAGGCGCGGCGCAACCGCAATTTGCAATTACCCGCGATTGACCGAGAATCGCTCAAGATAGAACCGTTTATGGCTCTCCAAAAATGGTTTGTGCAAATTGAAAGTATTGCACCGGGAAAGCGATTTTTGCTGTGTCTGGACGAGTTCGGGCGGTTGGAAGAAGTAGTCACAGATACCGGAAGCCGATCGCCCTTGAACTTTTTGCGCTACATTGTACAGCACCGCGATAACTGGATTTTGCTGTTCAGCGGTTCCCATACTTTGGACGAACTCAATCCGTATTGGAGCGATTATTTGATTAATACGCAATCTTTACGGATGACGTATTTGCACGAATCAGAGGCGCGGGATTTAATTCTGAATCCTGTTGCTAATTTTCCCGAGATTTATACAGAATGTGCGATCGACAAAATTATTTACTTAACGCGGTGTCAGCCTTATTATGTACAATTGATGTGTTGCGTACTTGTCGATCGCCTGAATGCAATCAATAGAAAAAATACCACGTTAAATCGGGAAAAACAAAGCAAATTAACAGCAGAGGACGTGCAGGCTGTGATTATCAAGAGTTTGGAACGAGGCGGGGTTGTATTTCGAGAACGGTATCAAGAGTTCACGGAATCCGAACGAGAGTTTTTGCATAAATTGGTCGATGAACCTGTTTTGTCGGTAGCAGAAAGTCGTTCGTGGCAGAGACTTGTGGATAAAGAAGTGCTGGAGGTGACTGAGGCAGGTTATCGTTTTCAAGTACCGCTATTTCAGAAGTTTGTAGAGATTCAAATTTGGCAATAACAGCCTCTGTGCACGAACATCCTTGTTTCTTCCCAGACTCTGTATCCGGTTTTTGGAAGCGAGGTAGAGCCTCTTCCCTAAAAATACCAAAGGACGATCAACCTTTTACCTAAATCAATCTCGATTTATGCACTCCGACCAAGAAACCGGGTTTTTACTTGATCTGTCGTCTGTAACGCAGTATTTTCGCAAAAACCCGGTTTCTCAGATCCTATGGGTATCTGTGCCCCGCGACCCGAGAGTTCGATCCTCTTCGAGAACTATACTAACGGTCGATATCGCAAAGCCTTCAACTAATCTTCATCTTTACTTTCGGAAACCTACTTGCAATTTTCTGAACACCGTGCTAACCTTAAAAGGTTTGAGATTTAAAATCAATAGAGGTAAAACCCCGCAGAATGAAACAATTGGGAACCCATCTGGTCGCTGATGCTTGGCAGTCTCCTGGAGACCTGCTCAACGATCCTGAACGTATCCGCCGCGCCATACTCGATGCGATCGAAGCCGGAGGAGCTACTCTCATCGATTTGTGCGTACACCAGTTTAGTCCTCACGGAGTGACGGCTACTGCTACTTTGGCAGAGTCTCATATAGCAATCCATACTTGGCCTGAACACGGTTATTTTGCTGCAGACTTATTTTTCTGCGGAGCCGGCGACCCTCACAAGGCCATGAAGGTGCTACAGACAGCTTTGGAAGCTAAACAGGTAAAACTCACTGAGTTTACGCGCGGTTTCGAGCCCGGGGTGGGCATCGTAGGTTCTGCTTGTGAAGAGCAGTATGCACCTCGTTTAGCAGAAACGAGTGCCGCCAGAGGATGATGGCCAATTAGCGTAACTTTGAACATTTTATGCTAGGTTTTGTTTAAAATCCCACGGCTCGGGCCGTGGGATTCTTGTTGCAATTTACTTCCCCTTCAATAAGGGGCGCACAACTAAATAACCTGCGCCGAAGGCGGCAATCACAATCAGAAAAATCGCGATGGCCAACCACAATCCGCTTAAGTCTGAGGCTTTTTTGGGTTGAGAGCGCACGCGGTAAGGAACCTCCGGCACCTCTGTAAATAATTTTTCTGGAAGTGGCTCCGGTATAGAAGGTGCTGTGGGTTCCGGTTCCGGTTCCGGTAGGGGGAAGGGGAAAGCCACTGTCTGAGGCGGTTGAGGTACGCTAGAGTTAGTCCGCGAGGTGGCAGGTGCTGGGGGGGGAGGTTCAACGCTGCTGAAATTGAATTTGACAGAGGGCATTTGAGGTATCCCTGTCTGGGTGAGGCTCTGAGCCGAGTTGACTACTTGCTGTAGCTGTTGGGATACTTGAACAACTGTTTCTACTTCTCGCCGCAGTTGTTGATTTTGTTGGACTAATTGCTGGTTGTGGGTTTTGAGGGAGTCGAGCATCGCTTGGGCCGCTTGCAATTCTGCCGTGACTTCTCGATAGAGGGAAATTGGTACCGATGGAGAGTAACTATTTGAGTTTTCAGGGGATGTATTGTCAGATAAGGTAGTATTTTGCATAATTGTAGATGGCGAGGGTGAACTTTTTTAAGTGTAGCCTGAGAGTATTTGCAATTAGATCGATCGCCACACAATTCGTCAAGATATTTGTTAAAGATATTAATAGTCAATTTAATTAAATGTTACAAGTTCTCAGTCGATCGCTATGAACAACTACGCAGCCGAACAAAGTATGTCCCAAAAGTCAAGCACCGAGGAAATTAAATACGGCGAACGCCAGATTTTGGAAGGGGAGTTAATTACTTTCCCGAATCCGCGAGTCGGGCGGCGCTACTTCGTTAACATTACTTTACCGGAGTTTACTTGCAAGTGTCCGTTTTCTGGCTATCCCGATTTTGCGACAATTCACGTTACTTACGTGCCGGACGAACGGGTGGTGGAGTTAAAAGCGCTGAAGCTGTATATTAACAGTTATCGCGATCGCTACATTTCTCACGAAGAATCGATCAATCAAATTTTAGACGATTTTGTCGCAGCTTGTTCGCCGCTGGAAGCGACGGTGAAGGGCGATTTTTCGCCGAGGGGGAACGTGCACACGGTGATTGAGGTGTCGCACCAGAAGTAATAGGCAGAGCCTTGAGACGTGCGTTCCCAGGCTTGTGCTTGGGAAGCAGAAATTCACAAAGCCAAGTGATAAGTATTTCTACCGCGATCGGGCAAAACGATTAATCGTTGGTTGATAATATCTGGTTGCAAACCCAAACTTTCTAAAGGAATCAAACCTAACAAAGAGTCTTCACCACCTGGCAATTCCATACAATTAAACTCTCCTTTTCGTCCCTCAACAGCCAGACTCAATCTCTTAAACAAACGTGCTTTTTGGACTCCGGCTGCTGTCTTGACTTCGACTTCTTCATCGAGTGTTAAACCTAATCGATCGATAATTGGTGCGGGTAAACAGAGGCGCGTAGCACCAGTATCAACTATGACATTCTCTAAGGTAACAGAACGAACTTGCTCAGCAGGTATAAATCCTCTTTCATGCAAAATTTCATCTACTAAGTTAGTGACTGTGATTGTGGCTGTAACTAAACCGATTTTCAGAGCTAATTTTTGTGACATAAGCTGATTTCGAGCGGCGAAAAACTGCTTTAGCGTGTCGGTATTTCTGCGGAGAGAGATTCTAGGGAGATAAATTGTTTGACATCTAATATTTCAATCAACACCAGTTCTCCGCTGCTAGAATAGTGCAGAATCATGTTCCCTTCATCTTCGGCATAAGCGATCGGGCAATCGGAAATTTCGATCAGCATCTACATCAGGGCTGTATCTAATCTTTTTCATATCTTGATCTCTTACCAGGACAAGTAATATAAATTCCGGCTGCGCCGGAATGATATAGAGGACACGGCAGTGCCGTTTCCCTACTCCAGATTAATTGTAGGGACACGGCACTGCCGTGTCCTGATTTCTCCAGATTAATTGTAGGGACACGGCACTGCCGTGTCCTGATTTCGGGTTATATTAATTCCGATGCAACCGGAATTGGTATAACTACTAAAATTTTATCATGATATTCTTGGTAAACCACTCTTAGGACAAGTCCATTCAATCTCTGTTGACAAATAAACTTTCCTTCACCACTAGCTTCTAACTTACTAGGGTTTCTAATAGTTTCAAAAATCAAATCTGTTGATATTGCAACCCCGCGACTTTTTAGAACCTCTATTTTTAGTAAGGCGTGTTGACTGAATTCAATCCTTTTTATCACCTTTATTTCCTGTTGAATTATCCATTTTTCGCCTGTGTAAGGTGCGCATTGCGCACCCTACGGTTAGCTTTGATTAGCTAAAGAAGTCTCGGTAATCGCACTTTTTCCCTCTGCTGTTTTCAATTCAGCCAACTTATCCAAAATCTCCACAACTTCTCTTTCAAAAGTCACCTGAGCGCGATTAGTGCGCCCGCCCACATAAAGCTTGCCGTTTTTTTCCAAAGCCCAAATCTGCGAGTGAGACAGATAGCTCATCAGCACGCTAATCATCAGCAACCCAAAGCCAGTATAGACGAGCGGAATTCCCGGATCGGCTTTAATTTGCAGTCCCGTGCTGCCTACAACTTCGTCAATGGCCAGCATCACTCCGTTAACTTCCACCGCTGTGCCGACGCGAACTGTAGTTAACAATTTGCCATCCGTACCGTACACTAACATCGTTCCTTGCAAGTCTTTTGCTAGCAGAGAAACTCCCGCGCTCAAATCTGGTTTAGTCGGAATCCAAGCACCCCAAATTCGGCCTTTACCTTGGGTGTCTAACTGAGCCATTGGCAGTTGCAAAACCGGGCTTTTGTTGAGGCGAACTCGCACGGCGGCTATTGCCCAATCTGCTTGATAAAATGTGACTCCCCGGTATCTCAGCGGCTCGTTAACGTGAATGGTTTTACGATCGACCTCTTGGCCTGTTTTGTCCAAAACTGACAGGTCAGAGTAAAATTGGTCGATCGCACCGCTCGGACTATAATCGATCCAGAACCGATTGACTCGCATCGACCAATCCTTCGGTATTTGCGGCCCGGCCCAAGGCCCCGCATCCATGATATTCTGCACCTGAAATGTTTCGCCGCTGGGAACCATTTCTTGACCGAGAAATCCCGTCATCGCGCCCCACATCGACCCAGCTAAAATAATTAGCATACTGGCGTGAACAATAATCGGCCCAATTTTACCAATTATGCCTTTGCGAGCATAAACTTTTTCGCCTTCTCGAAATATGCGGTAGTTTTTTTGCTGCAAAAGTGGTTCTAATGAACTTAAAGCAACTGTTTCTAATTCCGCACTGAGAGCTAATTTTTCAAACTGCTTCGGTTCTTCATAAAATTTCCAGCGACGGGCGGCTTTTAATGCGGGAAATTGTCGGGTAAATGTACAAGCTGTCAAGCTGCTGCCGAACAAAATTAGGATTGACAAAAACCACCAAGTGCGGTATACGTGGTCTAGTCCTGCAATGAGCACAACTTTCCAAGTTAGGAAGCCGAACAAAGCGGGGTGTTCTGGATAGTTAGATTGGTAAAAGGGTACTGATTGGCCTTGTTCGATGACTGTGCCGGAAATGCTGAAAAATGCGATCGTCAGCAGCAAGATAATTGCCAGCCGCAAATCTGCGAGCACGGGCAAGACTTCTCGCTTAAAAAACCTTTGAGGAGCAGTCGCCCAGTCGGATAGTTTAGATAGAAATACTTCTTTTGATGTCATGGGTAATTATGAAGGAAGAAGGAAGAAGGAAGAAGGAAGAAGGAAGAAGGAAGAATGGAGAAGGAAGAAAGAGGAGGGAAAAACAAAAAATGAAGAAAATATTATTATTTTAACTAGCCATTCTCAATCAATTTTGAATTCTTTCTCTTTTATTTCTTTCTTTTTTCGTGTTCTTACCGTATTCGCGTTTCGTAAAAAAACTTAATTCACGTATTCCGTAGTGAGTGCTATATCTCTAAATAAGGACTGAATTCCTTACTACGAAACTTACGCCGGAAGTATCCGGGAAAGCAGGGAGAAAACGCCAAATCCTACTAATAAAACGCCGCTGACTGGCGTAATCCAACTCGACCATCGACGCAATTCTAACAACTTTTTAATGCTGGCGGTAAAAGTACCTGCTATAATTAGCGGAGCGACGTAGCCAGCAGCGTAAAACAGCAGCAACACACCACCTAAAACTGTATCTCCGGTTTTGGAAACCCAAGCTAAGAGTGTAGCTAAAACTGGCGTGCTGCACGGAGACGCTACTAAACCAAAAGTTAATCCCAATAAGTACGATCGCACACCGGCAGGCAAATCTTTCGGCACCCACCCTACAGCGTCGAAAGACGGCATTTGCAAGGGTAAAGCTTCCAATAAATTCAGCCCCATTAAAATAGCGATAATGCTGACAACGATCGGCAAACCCAGACCAATTTTGCCGTAAACTTGTCCTGCAAATGATGCTACAATGCCCAAACCCGCAAGGGTGGTGGCCAATCCCAGGGAAAACCACGCCGACTGGGCTGCTGCTTGCGGGCGGCTTTTCGCTTCGTATCCGCCGATGTAGCCGATCGTGATCGGCAACATTGAAAGCATACAGGGCGTCAAGCTCGTTAGCAACCCCGCCAGAAAGATGACTCCGACGCTGATTAAACTGAGGTGCGTCAGTTGAGTATTCACTAAATTATTAGCAAATTGTGCGAGTTCGTAAAGTTGGGTTTGCAGGGTTTCCATCAGTCGATTTTAGATTTTAGATTTTAGATTTTAGATTTTAGATTTTAGAATTGACTCCACACTCGATTTTAGATTAAAGAATTGACTCTACAGATGAATCTGGGAGCTTAAACTAAATATCTAATTTTTTTGATTTTCACGACTTAAGTCGAGGGGTTGTATCTCTAGGCAGGTGAGTTCAGGCTCTATTTCAAATTGTAACAGATGCGCGCCGGTTCGGTTTGAGATTTGAGAGATATTTTAGCAAAATTGACTGGTTGGGAGTTGAAAGGTCGATCGCACCCTGGTTTAAATTGATATCTTGACACCATGCTCAACAAGCTGTTTGCAACGGGTTTTTGGCTTTATTCCACCAGGAAACTCATACATTGTGAAACAGGCCGGAAAAGCTGTTATTGACAGGGAGCGTGTCACTTTTGCGATGAGTATAAATACTCAGAAATACTAGGGCAGAGGTTTTGAGCTATTGTTGGGCA
>NZ_JAUBPE010000140.1:0-8042 GCF_036700565.1 Microcoleus pseudofavosus SVA1_A4 | reverse complement strand
CCGCTCGCGAGCCACGCCGCGAGCGGGGACGCTCGCACTGACATTATCCAAATATATTATTCCGATGCAACCGGAAACGATATGAAACCCGCACCTAAAAAATGCGGTTATATATCAAGTCGCGCCAAATCTTATCCGTTAATCACAGAACCGCCGTTGGGATGCAAAATTTGACCCGTCATGTAAGACGAATCTTTTGAAGCTAAAAACACGTAACTGGGGGCAACTTCATCGGGTTGACCGGCGCGTCCCAAGGGCGTGTCTGCACCAAATTTCTCAACTTTTTCTTCAGGGAAAGTTGCAGGAATTAGAGGCGTCCAAATCGGCCCGGGGGCGACTCCGTTGACGCGAATTCCTTGCTCAGCTAAACTTTGAGACAAAGAGCGGGTAAAGGCAACAATTGCTCCTTTTGTGGAGGAGTAATCTAACAATTGTTGGTTGCCTTTGTAAGCGGTGACTGAGGTAGTGTTGATAATTGCACTTCCTTCTTTTAGGTGTTTTAGGGCGGCTTTTGTCAGGTAAAACATTGAGAAAATGTTGGTGCGGAAGGTGCGCTCTAATTGTTCGGCGGTGATGTCTTCGATGCTTTCTTGGGGATGCTGTTCGGCGGCGTTATTGACGAGGATGTCGAGGTGGCCAAATTCTTTAACTGTTTGTTCTACAAGATTTTGGCAGACGCTTTCTTCGCCGATGTCGCCGGCGATCGCAATACAGCGGCGGCCTTGTTGTTCGATCGCCTCTTTGGTCTTTTTAGCATCTTCATCTTCGTTAAGATAGGCGATCGCCACGTCTGCGCCTTCTTTCGCAAAGGCGATCGCCACCGCCCGCCCGATACCGCTGTCTCCGCCGGTAATTAAGGCTACTTTGCCGCGCAATTTGTCGCTGCCGCGGTATCCCTCGGCGAAGGATTGAGGTTGCGGGGTCATCTCGGATTCAATGCCCGGTTGCCGTTCTTGATGTTGAGCCGGATTAGTTTGTTGTTGAGTTGGCATAACATATTCCTCTAACTTCTACCTCTATAAATAAAGGTTTTATTGGAGTAGGGAATCGTTCTTTTTGCCGATCGCGCCCTACTACTAAAGACAGTTCGGGCGATCGAAACCAATTGTTATAATTGTCAAAACAGCAAAAAGCACGCCAAAACATGATTTGACGTGCAGTTTAAAAAAGCTAGCTGCTAATTGCTGAGTCTCAAACTAGAGACTCAACTTAACATTAAAGAGGCAGTCTGAGTAGGAGCGCCCAACAGTAATTTGGATTTATCGAGAGTTGTATCTTCTGTTGTCGTTACTGCTGCAATCAGCGAACTCATCGAGTCTTTCAACGCCTCAAAGTCAAAGCTGCTAACACCCGCACTCTCAGGCACTAAGAAGTTGTTAACATTGCTGTCTTGTTGAGCGACTAAGCTGCCGCCGTTAGTCACAATATCATCGACGCTAGAAGCACTTACCGTACCCGTATCATCGCCTGTCAGCAAATCGATACTAGCACCACTTCGTGTTTGCGACGGTCTTGCTGGCGAAGGCACTGTGTTAGGGCCCGGCACGTCAAAGCTAACCGGGTTAGGCCCAGTCGGGATCGGGAACGGGTTCTGAACGCTCGCATCGAAAACTTCCAAAACCGAGTAGGTATCGGGCAACAAATCAATAAACCGAGCGATACCAGTAGCATCAGTTCTCACCAGCGGCTCAGTCGCAGCATCGTAGCGGCCGTTGCGGTTCAAATCCAAAGTAAATGGGATATTGGCAAGCGGCTGTTCCCCCGTATCCTGTATACCGTTGCGGTTGTCATCTCGGAACTTAGGAACCAACAAGTCATAGAACCGAGAGTTGCCTACTAAAGCGCAAGTAAAGGTTTGATTGGCACCGAGAACAACATCCACCGGTTGAGTTGTTTGGAAGAAACCAGGGGGTGTTACTTCTCGAATGCTGTAAGTGCCGGGGCGCAAATTGGTGAATGCAAAAGTACCAAACTGATCGGTAGTAGTAGTGGGTTCTGTTGCTTGCAACTGACCGTCACCATTGCTATCGATAAAAATGGTGACACCAGAAATAGCTGGTTCATTGCCATCTCGATAACCGTTCTGGTTGAAGTCCTCAAACTTGCACCCGGTGATGTTGCTGTTCCGCGTGTTGGCAAAGGTAACGTTGGCATCCTGAAGATTGAGGGTAACATCAACGCGATCGGCAGTAGAAGGCGAGAAATTGGCCTGTGCAACTTCCCTGACAACATAGTTGCCTGTGGGCAAGTTGGTAAAGGCTCCTCTACCCTGGTCATTTGTCGTGATTTGCTGTTCTCCAGTGCTGGGAGTGCCATCATTGTTGGCATCGAGGAAGACGGTGACACCGCTAATTGGCAATTCACCCTGATTTGGTTCGTAGCGACCGTTTGCATTCAAATCATTGTATTTGAAGATATTGATGTTCGGTCGAGTGTTGCCAACACCGCTATTATCTCCAACGCCCTGATTAACTCCCACAGGAGAAAAGGTAAGTGATGGTTGGGGGTTAGGCGCTGGCAAAGTGTTTGTTGGCGCTGCAAAAATCGGTCGCTCACCTGTTGCAGCAATCGATCTTTCACCTGCCTGTTGAAGGCCGTCGCGGTTGTTGTCTACGAATTTAGGGTCGTTTGGTTTCAGCGTATAGGTTGAGTCTGCTACGATCAGCGGTTGCTCTCTGCTGATCGTAGCCTGGAATCGCGCCTGCGGCCCTGGTGCCGAAACCAGAGTGGGGTTGGGAGTGGTTCCTACTGGAAAATTTAAATTGCCTGGGACACCGCCACCTACTTCTGCAGGCAGTACAGATGGAAAAATTTCCAACACTTGGTAATTGCCAGCTCGCAAATTCTTGAAGGTAGCCACTCCGTTGGCATCCGTGATTGCGATCGGTTCAGAGCCTTGATCCCAGCGACCGTTCTCGTTCACATCTAAAATGAAGGGTACTCGGGCAATGGCTGGTTCCAAGACTCCACTGACAATATTTCGCGAGCCGTTGCGGTCTATGTCTTGAAATTTATTAATTTCAATTTGATACAGCGGAGTATCGCCAACTTGAGCGCAGGCAAAGGTTTGACCGGCTGCTACCGTCACGTCCAGTACGGGAACGTTGTCGGGCGGAGTGCTTTGGGGAAAATCGTTTGTTTCTAAGGGTTCTGCGTTCGGAGGGTTATCGTTGACTTCTACTCCGGTCACAGAACTAACTTGTCGTCTGATCCGTTCTTCCCGAATCTTGTAGGTTCCGGGATCTACATTAAACGCCCATCGACCATTTTTGTCTGTTAAGGTGTTGGCTTCCCCTGCATCGCGTTGGCCGTTGCCATTTGAATCAATATATATCCTGACGTTTTTAATGCCCGGTTCATTCCCATCTCGAAAGCCGTCGGCATCTATGTCTAGGTATTTGCATCCTACGATCCGGCTGCCTGTAACTGCGGTGTTGCCAAATAAAACGTTGACATTTCTGTCTCCAACAACAGTCACAGCGAGGGGATTGGGAGTAGTGGTGCGGAAGCCAGCAGGTATTGCCGTTTCCGTGAGTACGTAATTCCCAGGGACTAGATTTATGAATGAGAACGCACCGTTAGCGTCCGTCGTGGTTAAGGCTTCCCCAGTACCAGCATTGAACGTACCGTTGCTGCTTGTTGCTGATTCGAGGAGGATGGGGATATTCGGGAGACCTTCTTCACCCGGCTGTCTGATGCCATCCGCGTTCCGGTCATTGAACTTGATCCCTAGAATTGCCGGGCCAGTATTCCCAACCACAACTGGCTGTAGTTGCTGGGCACTGCGCTCTTGCTCTTCGTTAGTTAAATCTGTCATGATTTCTCTCCTTCACACCTAAATCCACGTAAATTACAGACTACTGTATGGGTTGTAAGTTGCTGAGTAGTTTTTACTAATAGCTGACAACCGCTACTCGATTTTACATACGTCTGCACTTGAGGTAATGTTCCCCATCTAACACAACAATGCCTCAAGCTTTGTCGCTGGCAAGTATATCAGGTTTTGAAGAACCCTGGCAATTTGAGGGCAACATCTTCAGGATTTGCACGCCTTCTCTGTCCGTACATACTTGCTGTTTCGAGCTTTAAAAAGCCTAAGACTGACTTCTCCCCCCTGATATCAAGTCCGGCGGCATCGTTCTTGTTTGTCATGGTTCGCTGTGGTGGGCGATCGCAGCCTCAGCGATTGCCAAACACAGCGAACTATGAGCGATCGAGCTACCGGACTTGATATGACTTGCTTTGCCTGCAAATACGCCGATCGGGGTTGGGGGAACTGTCTGATAGTTTCTCACTCACAGAGATGCTACTGCCTCTGAATATTGCACCCAATATACAAGCCAGCTTCGGAGTTGCCGGAACTTAGGCTTGAGTGTTGGAGGTTGCCAACAATAGGGTATCACGCGATCGCCCTTTAACCTCTTCCTGATTTTGATCTGCGGTTTGGGATTCGGGGCGATCGAGCTTTGTGTCACCCTCAATAACCTAGAAATCATGCAGCACCCACAGTGCTGACCGATTTCCCGATCGCCCCATTAATTAATTCATTTCTATTGACAAATTCACCGATTTGTGCTTTAGGCTCCAGACCGACATTCTGTTGCCCAAAGTTAGGAATATTGCCTAAATTCGTAACAGGTCGATCGGCGACCAAAAATTCACTAATTTGATAACTATCACGACCCGCCCTCAAAAGCAAGCTATCCGCCCCAATATTGCCCGCAGGTTCCAGTCCCGCATAGCTGCTAGCATTCGTCAGCAGGTCGTCCTCGTCCTTCAAGGATTTAGCCGACCTAACCTCAGCATCTCCCGCAACCAAATCTCCCGTCACCAAATCCATGCTGCTGGCCCGAATCTCTGCCGAGACAACAACCAGCGCAGGCGGAGTCGTTAGAATGAAACCGGGCGGCGGAACTTCGCGGACAACATAACTACCTACCGGAACGTTGCGGAAACTGTAATTGCCTTGAACATCGCTTAAGGTACTCGCTTCGCCCGGATCTAAACTGCTGTTGTTGTTGAGGTCGATGTAAATTTGAGTGTTGGCGATCGGCGGTTCCCCCGGATCTAGGCGGCCGTTGGCGTTAAAGTCGTTGAATTTCACACCGCTGATCGTACCCGTTACCAACACGTTGCCAAAGCTGAGATTAGTGGCATTTGTGCCGTTACCCACGGTGATGGGAGTCGGATTTGGCGTGGTTTGTCGAAAACCGGGCTGCGGGACTTCCCTAACAACATAGCTGCCTTGGGGCAAGTTGATAAAAGAGAAATTACCTTGGGGATTCGTTAAAGTCGAAGGTTCGTTCGGATCTCGGGCGTTGTTGTTGTTGAGGTCGAGGTAAATCGGCCAGTTGGCAACTCTCGGTTCCGTCGGTTCGTTAATACCGTTAGCGTTGAGGTCGTTGAACTTGAAACCGCTGATGCTGCCGGTCGGAAAATTGTTGCCGAAATTGACGCCGACAGCGTTAGTATTGCCGGTAATGTCGATCGGGCCTGGAGTTGGCGTAGTCTGTACCCATCCCGGTTGCTGGACTTCCCTCACCAAATACCGGCCGGGGGAAACATTCGCAAAAGTATAATTGCCTTCGGGGTTGGTGATGGTATTGGGTTCGCCCGGGTCTAGACTGTTGTTGCCGTTGAGGTCGATGTAAATTTGCCAGTTGGTCAGAGGCGGGTCTGTCGCGTCTCTGACGCTGTTGGCGTTGAGGTCGTTGTATTTGAGACCGCTGATGCTGCCGACAAAAAAGACATTGCCAAAATTGATGTTGTTGACAGTGGCGTTGGAAGTAACGTTAACCGGGCCGGGGTCGGGCGTAGTTTGAAGAAAACCCGGTTGCTGGACTTCTCTCACCAAATATGTATCTGCGGGAATATTGACAAAAGCGTAATTGCCCTGAACATTGGTCAAAGTAACAGGTTCGTTGCCGTCGAGCCTGTTGTTGCGGTTGAGGTCGAGGTAAATTTGCCAGTTAGCTAGCGGTGGTTCCCCTGGATCTGGGCGGGCGTTGCTGTTGATGTCGTTGAATTTGGTGCCTGCGATCGTCCCTGCGTTAAAGTTGTTGCCAAAATTGATATTGCCAGCGTTTGTCCCGCTGGTAATCGTGATGGGTGCGGGATTGGGGGTAGTTTGGCGAAAGTTGGGCTGCTGGACTTCCCTAACTTGGTAAGTGCCCGGCGGCAGGTTGGCGAAGATGTAGTTGCCTTGCGGGTTTGTGAGGGTGGAAGGTTCGTTAAACTCTGGCTGGCCGTTGTTGTTGAGGTCGAGGTAGATTTGCCAGTTGGGAATTGGCACTTCTGAGGGATCGGGGCGGCCGTTGGCGTTGAAGTCGTTGTATTTGTTGCCGCTGATGCTGCCGACTTGGAAGTTCCCGATGTTGACGTTGCCGATGTCTATTTGGCTGGCGGTTCTGGGGGGGTTGCTAGATTCGGACATGGTGTTGCTGGGGCCCAATGAACGCGGTTCAATGTTTTCTGTAGGGCAATCTAGCAGTTTTTTTGCCAATTGCAGCTATTTCAGGGGATAAATTATTTTTAGGAAAGGGAAGGGCAGGGAATCAGAAATGCCCAATGCCCCATGCCCCATGCCCCATGCCCCATGCCCAATGCCCCATGCCCCATGCCCAATTCCCAATGCCCCATGCCCAATTCCCAATGCCGAAATTCCCAATTTTTTCCAGATTTGATGTACGATCGCTACCAGTTTTGCAGAGGTCGAATTCCCAATGTCCCGAAACCTGACAGCAAGCTGGAATGACGCCCGCGAGGTTCCGAGTTTGCTCTTCGGCTGGAGTTTGTGCGGTTTATTGGCAATGGGATCGATCGCCCCTACTCCTGTTGCAGCACAGCTACCTACCTCCGAACAGAGTAACAGCAACAGCCCGATCGCTCAAACAGGTGCGATCGTCCGCCCCGCAATCAAATTGGGCAGCCGCGGATCGGAAGTGATCGAACTCCAAGCTGCTCTTCAATTGTTGGGCTTTTATACTGGCACTGTAGACGGGATTTTCTCGCAAAGCACCGCTAGAGCTGTATCTGAGTTCCAGGAAGCAGCAGGCATCGCTCCAGACGCAATAGTCGGTCAAGATACTTGGAACCGGCTGTTTCCTGCAGCTAGCGCGATCGAAAACCCGATCGCCAACAGTCCCGCAACTGCCGACAACTCAGAGATTAACCCCCAAGCGCAGCCAACAAATTTTCCAGTTTTAAGAAGACGAATGCGCGGGCCGGCAGTCAGAGATTTGCAAGAACGGCTGCGGGCCAAGGGATTTTTGCGGGTGAGTGCTGACGGCGTTTTCGGCCCGGAAACTCAAGCTGCTGTCAAGGCGGCTCAGCGACAATATCAACTGCCAGCAGACGGCATTGTCGGCCGCGCAACTTGGGAAGCTCTGCTGCGTTGACAGCAAGCCAATACTGCCGGCTATGCACGTTGCGGTATCGGGCGATCGTACAAATTGTTAATAATCGCTTTTGGAAGTATTTCTGCACGTCAAAAAGTGTCAAGTTTGGTAAACAAAGTATTCTCATGCGCGGAGTTGGTGTTAACTTAAAAACATGAGGGGCAAAACCAAGAAGCACAAAAAACTTGGATAAAAAATTTGGAATTAGAGTATTTGTCCCGATCGGCTCTAGTCCGCAGGCAACGCCTGAACCGTGTAGCTTATTAGCAAAGAAAGGTTGATATTGCGATCGGGATTTGTTAGATAGCTTGAGGCTATTGCATGAATCAAAATTTGCGATCGCACAGTCAAACACAGAAGTCTGAATAGACTCCGCTGATAGCTAGCTCGTCCGCAGAGTAGTTGCCAAAAAGTCCACCTTAGTTGTAGTTTGCTGAAACTCAGCAGAGCTAAAAATCCACTTGAATCAACTTAATTTACCACTATTTTAGGGTCTGGCATCCGATATGCTAGGCCCTAAAATTTTGTTGTTGGTTATTGGTTATATCAATTCCGGCTGCACCGGAATGATATAGAGGACACGGCAGTGCCGTTTCCCGACAAATGATCGCGGTAGGGAAACGGCACTGCCGTGTCCTCCGTTTA
>NZ_JAUBPE010000139.1:0-8083 GCF_036700565.1 Microcoleus pseudofavosus SVA1_A4 | reverse complement strand
GTTGTCGCCACCGCCAGGGCCTGCTGCTGAGAAAAATGTTGCTTTTGCTGGGACTGGAGTAGATGCGCCCCATACCAAAGTCGGTAAATCTGCTGCGGTTGCGATTTCCACGCCTAAAGCCGTTAAAGTTGCCTGGGTGATTGTGGCGATCGTTTCGTTCGGGATATTCCAGGCGTACTTGATACCTCTCACGGTTACATATACAGTAGTTGCCCGCGTTCCAGAAGTAGGAACTAATCCGCGTCTTTTTGTAGACTTTTGTACTTGCCATCCGGCTGTTTTTGCAGCAGCAATCACCGCAGCAGTTGCCGCAATGAAACTAGAGTTCCAGCCATCCGCCGTTAAGATTCGCGCACGCCTGGGCTTGGGGCTGTTGCCACCTTGAAATGCTAGAGCAGGCATTACCGCAGGTACAACCGTGTGACCGAGCGCTGTCCTGGCTACGGCGTCAACGTTGGTCTGAAAAGCATAAATTAGTCCGTTTTCTAAAGGCACTGATACCAATACCTTGTTGTCATATTTGTTTAACGGCATAAATACCTCATTGCATACTACTTACGATATACAGGCTCTTAAGGGGTGTCAAGGGCTGAACCGCTTTTGGAGTAAGGATTTTAGGTGTTGCAAGTTTTGTAGGAACATTTAAGTGTTCCGAAATCGTAATTAACGCCTGTAAAGATTTTTATAAATTTTTGTTGGATAACTTTTTGGATCTCATTGCAAGCGCTCGTCTACTCGCGTACGGGACTGTCGAGACACCAAAACCAAAGTTTCCTTAGTCATGGGTAGAATTAGTTTTGCCCAACGAAAAGTTATAGATCCGGTTTGTCTTTGGTTGGCAAGTGCCTTGTCTTCGTCAATAACTTTTTTAATGGGTGCGGTAATGGGGTATTTTTTAGCGGGGTTCCGCGACGCTCCAATTCCCATATAAATCTCATCAAAAATATGATTTTGGATTTTCAAAACATCCTTAAACACTCGTTCCGCCTCCGATGCCGAGTTTGCAAGCAGCCAAAGCTTGTAACCTAGCGGCCAGTTATTGTAGGTGTAACTGCCCCGACCGCGGGCGATTGCGTAGGGTTTGTCCGGTACGGGATTAAAGACGCGCTCTATCGCCTTGGCATAACGTTTGATATCTGCCAAGGAAATTACGGATTTATCGGGAAGCAAGCCTTGATATTCAATTTGATCCATCAGTCGAAAACTAATTTCGGATTCCAAGGGGGTGCCACCGCGTCCGCTGGCGGGAATTTCCCTAAAATAGAGCGAAATGTAGGGATGCTTCGACAACTGCGAAATATCCGATGTCAAACGCGGCTTGCCTGCGGACGCTTCGCCACCGCCCTCTTTCTGATTCCACCAGTTGAGGATTTCTCGTGCAATATCTCGCCACGATCCGGTAAATATCTGCCACTCGTTTTTGCGTTTGCGATCGGGCAGTAACTGTACGACGTTAAAATCCCACGCGACGGCCGCTTTGTCCGGCTTCATCACTATAATTTGCGGGCGATTTTCTTTCGATACTCCCGGCCAAGGCTCTTTGGCTCGCATTTTCTTGAGTTCCGCCGAACCTTGAAAACTGGGGAAACCATTTTCAAATTCTTTTGTCCACACCGAGAAGTTGAATGGCCCTAGTCCTCTTGCTCCAAGCAATTGATCGAGCGCCCGGAGCATTGAAGATTGCAGCGCGATTTGAGCGTCGTTGCCGGCAATAGTTAACGGTGGCTCGTCATCCAAACGGCCGAAATCTAGAGAGTAAACATCAAAATACGATCGCTCTTCATAATTCGCGGGAATCGGCCGCCCCTCGATAAAGGTGGGGGCTTCGCGTTTGTTAACTTCTTCCGCAATCTTTCGCTCAAACTTGCTGTAATCTTGCGGATCGCTACTTCCCTTGGGTGGGGGTGTTGCCATATTTTCCTCTAAGTTTTAGCTTTAGGTTTGTAGACAATTCGCCCCTCGATCGATATCTTTTTTAGTCGCGGGCGATTTGTCCAAGCTTCCCCGAAGGCGTCTTTTCCTTGAATCGATTTATTGGGGGATAATTGAGAAGTTTGGGCAAACCCATTATTGAATTGCTCTACATAAGCTTCCATATCTCCTACGCCCGTCGCCAAACGAATTTGGCGGCGGGTATTGACATCTAAAAATGCCGTCAATCGAAGCTCTTCCTCAAATTGAGTATTTATCCAATTATCAATATTTTGCCCAATTTGTTGATTGCTCAACAATTGCCCGTTCTGGGTCAGGCGCGGGTAGCGCTGACCCGCTATAGGTACTCTAATCCTTGGACTTCTTGGAGCCATATTTACGAAATAGGTTGCCGAACCAATTCTGGCAAAAATTCTTGAATTGATTCGCCAAAGCTTTCTAAGGAATTTTCAAGCAAAGCTGCGATATCTTTATTTTTAACGGCAATCGCTTCTAGTTTTTTATTGATGTACAAGCACGGACTCCACGCCGGCTGACCTTTCTCGCCCCAAAGCGCGACGGTTTTGGCTCCGCCCGGTATCAATTTAATTAAAGGGTGATTCGGATCTTGTTTCGCGATTGCCTTTAACCACTTTCGCGTACTCCGATAAAATATTTGCCCCATCATTCTCAAACCTGTGAAAAAGGCAGTCCGCGCTAGGCTCCGAACCTGTGCCATTAGCTGAGTGCGCGCTTCTTCGTTGAGCGCGCGAAAAACAATACCTATTTTTGTCACATTGATTTGCACTCGCGGGATTCTAAATACTCCGCCGCTGAGGAAACTAGCTAAACCAGCGCCTATCATTTGCCCCGCACTGGCATACAGCGAAGTAATAGATCCTTCTAGTTGTTTCTCGATTTGTTCGTCGGTTTGATTGAAGTTGAACGCGTAGCTCAGTTGTTGGAACCTGAGCATTCCCGTAATTACTTCGGGCCCTGCACCTAATAGCACTCCGCCTCCGACGAATAGAGCCGAAAGAGCGCCAAATATAGCCAAGCCTTTGCCTTCGTTGGTAGTGGTAAGCTGTCCCAAGCTCTTGCCCGCCACTTCTATCAAGGAGCCAATTCGTTTTTTAACTTCTTGTTTGCCTTGCCCCAGTAATTCTCTAAGGTTTCCCATAATTGCACTACCAATTTCTTTGGGCAAGTCGCTTTTTAGGGCTTTCGTTATGAATGCTTTAAAATCCTCAAAACCTTTTTTTAGGTCAAATTGAGGGATTTTAAACCAGCTAAATGTTCCTTTAATTTTAGCTATCCAACTCTCATCTACAGTGCCGTAAACAGTGACCGCACTGCTACTCTGCGAAGCGTTAAACTTGACATCTTTTTGAACTGGTTTGGTGGTCATAAGCTCCTACTTGTTTTTTAATTTTTCTAAGTCCATTCTAATCAGCATCAATATATCAAATATATCTTGCTTACCCGTAAATGTATCTACCAAAATTGGGTTTTCTCTAATTTTTAGGAATTTGGGAAGCATTGCCTCCGTGCTCATCTCTGTATTTGCATTTATTCGATTGTCGATCGCGTTTGACTCGTTAGCCTGCTTACCAAATCCTTTACCTGGCGGCATTTCTTTTGCACCGGTGCCAGCAGCGATATTGAAAGGAGTTGTCAGGGTGGTTTCCGTAGGCTCTGTCTCCCCCCCAATCATATCCTTCAGGCTCTCCACCGTACCAGTCACTTGAGCTAAATTGAAAGACTGCTGTACGCTCAACCATGCTAATCGGTAGAGGAAATTGGTCAGCGTGTCCACGTCCGCATTTGCGTCCCAGACCTGAGCCATCAAAGCTTCAAACGCTTGTGTCACGCTAGGGAATTGATTGGTGAGGGATTGGTCACCGGCGATCGCGTTGTTGATATCTTTTATGCTCAACTTGGGCGGGTGGATGCCGAGGTGATCGATCTGTTGGGCGATCGCCCGAAGCAAATTCGGGTAATCCATAATTATTTCTTCGCCTTGCCCCCCCGGCATCCGCCACGACCAAGGGAAGGTCATTTTGCCGGCAAGGATTTCTTTGCAGGCTAAAACTTCCTTAATATCTTCAATATCGGCGGCTAAGGCTTCGCAACATGATTCTGGCATAGGTGGTTGGTTTCCGGCTGAGGGGGAAGGTATAAAAGATTGAGGAATTCCAATTTTCTTAGGTAAGCCGGGAGTACCAGAAGAGAAGTAGTTGCACGGTATCTCATATGCTGACAAATCCCAAATCTGGCCAGCAGGTCGCCATTGCTGGATATAATTTTTAATGTAGGCTCCTGTATTAAATAAGTCCCAAGGCATCAATATTTGTTCATTATATTTATATCCCCCGGGTATGTGAATTTGCAATTTGCCATTAATGGAAGCCCACGCCTTGAAATTAGCTTTGTATTTTTTAAATTCGTTAGGGTAAAGATAGGCTTGACTTAGGGGAACGCTGGGTGGATCGTGAAATTCTATATATGCAGGCGTTCTTTCATAAGGCAAAGCTTTGTCTACTTTTGCGTAAAATCTATTTTGATTGTTTATCCATACCCCACCCCCATGAATATCGCTAGCCGTTGATGCGCGTTGAAAAATATTAGGATCTGGTTCCCACTTGAATTCGTTTTGAATATATGCGTGCCACAAAAAAACCACGTGATAGCATTTATTGTCCTCAAGGAAAGGGGTAACTTCTTCCGCTGGCAATCCTAAATTTTTATTTGTAGTCCCTCCTGTAGAAGGAGTAGAAGGAGGCTCGGGCTTACACCCGGGATCGGGGTAAACGTGGCGACCTACAACTTGTCCCCACATTTTGCGAGTTTCCACAACCACGCAATCCCGCGCCTCCACTATTACCTCAAGTCCTCCAAAATTGTAGTGAATTTTTCCACCTTCACGACCCCACACAATTTTTTGTCCGCCAATTCCAATTACAATCCCGCCGCCGTAATCGGTGCTAATCCCGAGTTGGCCGATACCAACGTTAAGCCCTAATTCAATTCCGGTGGGCGTTGCACCGACAGTCCCCCCACTTCTTCCCGTTCCCCTAGTTGCCGTGGTGGCTCCAGTTCCTTTCATGTTTTAGCTATTTAAATAAATTTGAATTTGATTAGAGAAACGGGTCATTATTTCATTCAAGAATTCTTCACGAACGACATTAACAAATTCTTGGTAAACCAAAGGCGATATCTTGAAAACTGCACTTTTATTCCAATCCGCATAATGCTGTAAAGTTTCCCGTGAAAATTCTTTTTCATCAATGTAGGTTTTAGCTATTTTTCCCAAACTAATATCATCTAATTGGTTGAAATATCCCGATCTCCTGTTCTCATTCGTTAAAAGTGTTTTTTGTTTTCCTTCTATATTGGTTATTTTTGCTTCTGTTTCGTTCAACCGCTGCACCAATTTTCTGTAACTTTTGGTCAGCCTAAAATTTTTAACGGCTTGACAGCTAACAAATTCAGACAACGCGGTTAAATGTTCGTCAAAATCGTATTTTTCGCCAGTATCTAGGCGACACTGTATTTGTCCGGTTTGTGAGTCTTGTTCAATTTTCATAACAATTACAGCGTAATAAAAACGCGATAACAACCTCGAATAGTCAATATATCTGTCCCTGTTATTGGCAGCTCAATTCGTCTGCTAATGTTTTTTTCGCGAAACCTAACGGCTAGTTGGGTTGTCGGACCGAACATATCAATTTCTCCTTGCGTGAGAAAAGGATTTTTTAACGGTGCGTAATTGAAGATATTGCCATAATTATACAAGTCTTCAATTCCAATAATTTTCCAAGTATCGGCAGGTGTTTTGCGTTGAAGCATCGTTAATTCAAACTTCTTGAAACTTCGCGACAACACCTTAGAAGATGTTAACTTATCATTTTGCGTTGAATTGGCTTTTGTTTCCGGCGCTGTTGCTTCTGGTAGGCTACTGGCGTAATAATTTAAAGCTAGATTTTCCATAAAAAACTGCCAGCCCGGTTTTTGATAGAAAATTGGCGGGGGGTTTATCGTTGTGGACAGTGCTGCATATTGAGTAATCCACGCACAATAATTTGTATAAACTTGCGCGCAATCCAAAATAATTTGAGGGGTTGACACACCTTGAAGATCGAGCAATATATCATCTGTGTACCCCCTCCCTTCGCAATCATTCATAATAAATACGCCCTAGCGGTATCCTGAACGCTACCGTTAGGCAGTAAAATTGTTTGGTAAGGGAGTTTGAATGTTCCTTCCCATATCAATTGATTGGCGTTGTAAGTTGCAGTAATATACTCTAATTTATCAGGATTATACTCCGAGGTATTATTTTGCCTTTGAACAAGCCAAAGCAAAACTTCGAGAGTGTACGCTTCAGGGGTAGCGCCAGAGAATGTTCCGCCTGTTCCAGGAACAAAGGTAAGCCCTTGATAAATTGAACCCGCCACCATCCCTAAAGGTTTAGGAGTAAAAATGGCTGGAATTTTCCAAGTTCCTTCAAAAAATTTATTGTCTGTATCGGTATTCTTTGTTCCCGTAAAATATTGTTCGTCATTGGGATTGACAGATTTATTGTCCTCCTGATACTGCCACCAACTTAGGGACTGAAAGGCGATTTTCTCTCCGGTATCACCTGTAAATGTGCCCCCTTCTGATGGTACAATCTGAGCCATACTTTTAAAACATAAATGGTATCCTAATAATATCCTAATTTAATAAATAAGCAAACATGGGCTTAGTACGCACATTCACTCAGCAACAGCAGCAGACTCGACTGCCTAATACGGCAACACCCACTAATCCCTCGGTAGGTACCGCGCCCAGCGTTATTGGGGGCGATCGCACGCAGTTGAAAAATCGATGTACCTTCACGGTGTACAATTCCGGCTCTCTTCCGGTAATTCTGGGACATGGAAACACCGTTTCGCCGACTACCCAGATGGCGAGGTTGGAGCCTACGGACTTTTACTATGAGGAACCTATGGCTTGCTTTCAAGGGCCGATCGCAGCAATGGCGATCGGCGGGAGTACGAATATAAATTGTGAAGATTTAACAATTATTTAATGCCAGTAATAAGGAAGTACCAATCAGCTTCAAACGCGGCAATTCCCGACGAAATAGCCCGCGACATTGAGGTGGTAGCAGCGCTAGACGCACACGTATCGGCTTTGCACCCCTCACAAGTTTTTGGCTTTGGGCAGGGCGTAAGCACCGAAAATGTTTTTAATTTTGGTAGCGGTTTTTTGGACTGCCGAAATGGTGGTGGAACTTTTCCTCCCAACATGGGACACATTCAGGGTTTCCAGGCCCGATTTGCCTATACAGAAGGCAAATGGGGTATGCAACTTGTTACTCAAAATAACACCAATAACGAGTGTTATTTTAGAACTGTAAACTGGGATGTTTGGGGGCCCTGGAGACGGATCTGGAACGATGGGAACTTTAATCCTGCTCAATATTTGCTGCAATCCGAAGGCGATGCCAGATACCGACAATCTTCGGTAGCGCTTGCAGATGCGGATATTCCTGCGGCGATCGCTCGCGACGCCGAAGTAACGGCAGCGGTGGCAGCTCACGCCGCAGCATCCGATCCGCACGCTCAATATTTGCTGCAATCCGAAGGCGATGCCAGATACCGACAATCTTCGGTAGCGCTTGCAGATGCGGATATTCCTGCGGCGATCGCTCGCGACGCCGAAGTAACGGCAGCGGTGGCAGCTCACGCCGCAGCATCCGATCCGCACGCTCAGTATTTACTGCAATCCGAGGGCGATGAGCGGTATGTACAATCTCTTCGGGCAATTTATACCAGCAACTGTCCAACATCTGCCAATAACACAACTTCTATTCCTCATAAGTTGGTAGTAGCTCGCATTACAAGTTTTACTGCGTTTGCCACACTTTACGCAGGGACAATAAACGAAATAAGAATTCAACCCGGTGGAGGAACTCCGACTTGGATTGGCCCAAACTTTTATTACACTGTCGATATTGGCTGGTCCTATATCAACATCCGTTCAAGTATGAATAGCGCCGGGGTTGCCGGGGCGCCCGTAACAGTTGTCGTAGATTATATTTAATAAAAATTCGTAATCGAACGGTCGTGGGTTCAAATCCCACCATCGGCTTTGAGTTTCAGACGCTACCGAAACTCAAGGCGCG
>NZ_JAUBPE010000138.1:0-8119 GCF_036700565.1 Microcoleus pseudofavosus SVA1_A4 | reverse complement strand
CCTCTTGAGTTTTTGAGTAACAGCTTGCCGGATATTTAAAGGCAGCTACTTTTAGATGCGCTCGTTTTTTAGTCTAAGCTCCAGTAAGAGAGCTGCATCTAAGTTTGCTTCTGATTCCTCTAATGAAGGTTCTGTATTCGACGACGACTCATCACTCAATTTATTAGAATCATCTAAGCAGCTATCTTTGATACTTGAATCCGCCTTTTGTTGAGCGCAAATTTCACTGTTTTGTTCAGTAATATCTTCAGTGTTTTGTTCAGTGGGTTCCTCAAATTTTTGTTCAGCGGGTTCTTCAAATTTTTGTTCAGTAATATCTTCAGTCTTTTGTTCAGTAGATTCCTCAATTTTTTGTTCAGTAGATTGCTCGGATTTAGCGTGAGTAAATTGCTCAACTTTTAATTTAGTAGGTTGCTCGGATTTTGGGTGAGTAGGTTGTTCAGATTTTGGCTTGGTAGATTGTTCAGATTTTGGCTTGGTAGATTGTTTAGCACATTCTTTTATACTCTGTATATCAGTCGTAGGGACTGGAGCATCTCCTGAACTGGAAGTTGTATCTTCTGCCCTCTGAGAAGTTGCCGCAACAGACCTTTGCCTCAGTATCTCAAACTGAGATTTGAAGTAAGAAAATAGTCCGTAAACATCAGCTATGCGGCAACCTAAACCATCAGGATCGAGCGTTTTTGGCACTGTTATGCCTGCGTGCCAAGACAGCGAATAATGAGAAAACTGATTTCGCAGTTCTGGCTTCATATATTCAGAAGTACCCCCGCAAAATACAATTTCATCTAAATCTGGCGGCAGCACTTCATTAATCCAATGAGATAGCATTCGAGCGTAGTCGAAGCGAGACAGCTTGACTGCTTCAATCAATTGGTCAACTTCTCGATCTTTAGCTGTTTCCTCTCGATTCCGAGCAAGTCGGTAAAAGTAAGGGCGGTTGTAGCTTACGCCCGCTTGAGCGATTGATAAAGCCAAACGGGAAGCATCGTAGTTAGAGGTTCGCTCTTGAACTAGATCCACCAACCTTACCATTCCTAAGTCTGAAGTTTTGCCCTTACCGACAGCACCGCGTGCCGAAACTATTACCGAAGCATTGCGAAATCCTACCATAACAAAGGCAGTTACCCGCTGCTTGAAGGCTGAACCTAAATTACTGTTGTGGATCAAAGCAATGCCGCCGCCTTCTTGCAAAGCTTGGGTTTTGTCCAGGGTGACGGATAGCTTGCCGGTGGGTGTTTCAAATGAAGCAGAGTATTGACTTAATAGCTCAAAAAATTGCTTGGAGTCATTAAATTCGCCTGGGGGCAAGAAAACGGAGATCGCAGCGCTGAATTGATTGCCTAAATCTAACTTCCGCGACACTACCCACAAAGCTGCTAGAGCTTTGTACAAAGCGCTACTGTACTTCAGTCCCGCTAAACCGATGTGAGCATTGAATTGCGATGCTGCCAAGTAGCCAACGGCTCGGCATTCATTACCAATTGCCACCCAAGCAATATTTTCGGGAGATGCTGATGGGAGGTTGGGTTGTGTGAAACAATTGGCTATGTCTTGGCTCACTGGCCCCACCTGCGATTCCATTACAAAGGAGTTTGCTTTACTGCCTGCTTGCGAGCTTTGGCAGAAAACTCTAGTAGATAAGCCGCCAAAATCTATAGCCAGAATCGCATCTGGTATTGAGGATTTTTTCTTCATAAACGCTGGCTTTTATTACGTTATAAAATAATAGTATTGGCTTCAGTTTAAGTCTGACCTCACCAAATCCGGTGGTTTTGGATAATTAAAATAGCCCCCTCCAAATGGCGGGGACAGGCTGCCTTTCAAAGAAAAAATCTCGGTTTTTGCCGGTTGCTTTGCCCTCCCTACAAAGAGCAACTCTGCTAAGGTTGCGCTAATATGAAAGGCTAAAGATGGATTTTGATAACTATCCTGTCTTCGTTTAACTCAAGTTGAGCCTGGATTTCTGGATCTTCAAAGAAATAAATTGGGTACGGTAATCTTCGGGCAGCTTGATTTGATGTTTCCGCTCTAAACTTTGCAACTCGGCTTCCGCAAGCGTTTGCCTCAGTCTGTATTGGTGAGAATCTGCGCGTGTTCCGTGCAGATTTTTATCTTCTTGCTGCAAGGGTTGAAGCAGTTCTGCTAATTCTTTAATATTCTTTGATATTTTAAATTGCAGATTCCAGAGAGCAATCCATCATATCCCAGTCAATGCCATCATCGGGGAACAGCGATAATTGCCCGGGTGATACGTTGGATTGCCCGCGGTTGTGATAAGAAAGTGCGAATCGTTGGCTAGAAACTAAAGCCTGAAAGGGTTTGGAGGATTAGCCGCCAGGTAGAGAACCTTGACAACTGAATGACCATGTAGGTGAGAAATAGTATCCTAGAACCCTCAAATCCTACCCCGCAGGTGCAGCGGTGAAAGCGTCACCCCTACGGTAGCGAATAGTCATCAATCCGTAAAGCGGGGTGAAAAGGTGTGATTACTGACAGCCTAAGTTCAATGGCACTGAAAAAGTGAGCCAAAAAAAATCTGTAAGGCAAGATATACATAGATAATTGCCTTACAAACCAAAATATCTCTCTCCCGGCAATGCCAAATCGTGCGTGCATTCTCAAACAACAATTTTTGCCCTGGTTGCCTCACCTTGGGAGAAGCTGCTGCCAGAAGAGTTAGTCCATTCGCTTCTAGCGAATGAGAAAATCACCTACTACCAAAGCATCTACACACCGATAGTCACCTTGTGGGCGATGGTATCCCAGGTACTCGATCCCGACAAAAGTTTGAGTCAAGCCGTGAAGCGGATGAGTACGTGGCTCAGTGCGGCCGGAGTCAAGCCTCCTTCCTCTGACACCGGGGCATACAGTAAAGCTCGTAAACGACTACCAGAAAAACTCGTTCAACAGTTAGTACCCATAGTCGCAGAAGCTCTAGAAGTGCAAGTTCCTCGCTTAACAACAATGGTGTGGACGACGAGTGCGGGTACTAGATGGAACAACAGTGTTGATGAGTGATACTGCTGCTAATCAAGCCGAGTATCCGCAACACAGCAATCAAAAACCAGGGTGTGGATTTCCCATAGCTAAAATGGTGGTACTCTTTTCATTGCTGACGCTTGGCTGTGGTATCTGCTGGCATAGCATCCTTGGCAAGCAGTGAGATTGTGATGAGCCGTTTGATTTATGCAAATCTAGTCCCAGAGGATGTGATATTGGCAGATCAAGCTTATGGTAATTATGTCGATTTAGTCTTAGTAAAAGAGCGAGGCGCAGATGCTGTTTTTCGTAAAAATCATCTCCGTAAAACTGACTTTAGACGGGGAAAGAAGTTGGGAATTGGCGACCATACAGTCGTCTGGAATAAGCCCCGACAGTGTCCCAACCACATGACTATTGAGGAATTCGAGGCATTACCTTCGAGTTTCATCGTCCGAGAAGTATGCCTGCGAATCAAACGCCGCGGTTTCCGAGCTGAGCGTATCATTATAGTGACGACATTGGTGGATGCCAAACGGTACACTGTTGAAAAGTTGACTTTTTTATATGGACTTCGTTGGTCGGCAGCAGAAGTGAATTTACGCTATGTCAAAACCACGTTAAAAATGGAGATGTTAACAGCTAAAACTCCGGTGATGGTGAGAAAAGAAATCTGGACACATTTATTAGCTTACACTTTGTTGCGTACCATTATGTGGCAGGCTGTATCTTCGTCAAAAAATACAGTTTTTCAACTCTCATTCCAATCAACTTTCGCAGCAGTTTAATCTGTTATTGACGCTGTTGGCAACTACAGGAAAACGCCAACAGCGACAATGGCGTCAATTACTTTTGGAACAGGTGGCAACTAATTTACTCACGATTCGACCTGAGCGTTCTGAACCTAGAGTTTTGAAACGCAGGCCGAAACCGTATCCTCGAATGCAGGAACCTCGCTCTGTCTTGAAAGCTAAACGGAGGGCGTGATTAAGCCTTTTTCAGTGCCATTGGAGTATATATGTCTAATACACAGTCGAAAAAACTGATGGTGGAATGGCACAAAATTAACTGGCGCAAGCTAGAGCGTAATGTGTACAAGCTCCAGAAGAGAATTTATCAAGCCTCTGTTCGTGGTGATGTAAAAGCATTTCGCAGACTCCAAAAGATGCTGATGAAGTCTTGGTCAGCAAGAGCCTTATCGGTTCGTAGAATTACCCAGGACAACCAGGGGAAAAAGACGGCGGGTGTAGATGGCGTTAAGTCGCTAACTCCAAAGCAACGTTTAGACCTGACTCAAAAATTAAACCTGGGGTCAAAGGTCAGTCCAACTAGGAGGGTATGGATTCCTAAGCCTGGAACGGAAGAGAAGCGACCTTTGGGTATACCTACAATGAAAGACCGAGCCTTGCAAGCACTTGTCAAGCTGGCACTAGAGCCAGAATGGGAAGCGCGATTTGAACCAAACTCATACGGGTTCGTGCGGCTCGTTGGCGCAGCCAAGAGGGTTCCAACCCTTGAACGCGCCACACCTCGAAGAAGGCTATGCGCTTAAAGTGAGGTCAAAAGGGAAGGGCGAAAGTCCGAAACCGAGATAACTCAATTTTCGTGAGGGTGAGTCTTATCTGACAAGTCCCTCCCCTGAAGTGTCCAGAGGACTGCGTATCCCCCGACTATGGAGAGGGTAGCACCGCCAGAATCGAAGCGGGGATAAACGGTGATAAGCTGCAAGCCAAAAGCAGTGACACACCAAGCGTCCGACTACGAGTAACGAAAGTAAACTCCTTTATCCTTCGTTAAGCAGAACCAGCGAAATCAGGCTGCTACGCTGGGAGCGAAAAATGCTCAAGGCAATGGTAGATGGCAAAAGAATCCTTGACCATCGGCACTAACCAAAACCCGGAGGAGTTGGGAGGCTCTAAGGTCGGTATCAACGGAAGTTGGGAACGAGTTAACCAGTGGGATGGCTCTTGAGGATAAGTCGAATCCGCAAGTAGTAGCTAGCGTAAGCAGCCCATTGGAGGGATTGGGTCAAAAGCGAATGCCTCTTTGTAATCAAGGGGATATGCCGATAGACCCACTGCTACATGGTCTATACGTTCGGAGTAAGAAGTTAATGTCCTTTACGGAGATTACATCACAAGTGGAATGGAAAGATGTCAACTGGGCGAAAGCCGAATGGACAGTTTTCAAACTTCAAAAAAAGGATATATAGGGCTAGTCAGCGTGGAGACGTGAAGCTCGTTCGCAGACTTCAGAAGATGGTAGTCAATTCTCGGTATGCAAAGCTCATCGCTGTTAGGAAAGTAACCCAAGAAAACAAAGGCAAAAATACAGCCGGAGTCGATGGGGTAAAATCTCTCAATAAAAAGCAGCGAATGTCTCTGGTCAACGAACTAGAAATAGACGGAAAAGCCCGCCCCACTAGAAGGGTCTGGATACCTAAACCAGGAAGAAAAGAAAAACGTCCTCTAGGAATCCCCACCATAAGAGACAGAGCCCAACAAGCATTACTCAAATTAGTGCTAGAACCTGAATGGGAAGCTAAATTTGAAAGCGAATCATTCGGATTCAGACCGGGAAGGTCATGTCACGACGCAATAGAAGCAATAAGGATAGTTATAACGGCCAAACCGAAGTACGTCCTAGATGCCGATATAGCGAAATGCTTTGACCAAATAAACCACCAAAAACTACTGGCAAAGATTGACACTATCCCCAAATTCAGGCGACAAATCAAAGCCTGGTTAAAAGGAGGAGTGTTTGAGGAGGGTAGCTGTTTGGAAACTAACAGCGGAACTCCCCAAGGAGGTGTCATATCGCCACTTCTGGCAAACATCGCACTACATGGAATGCAAAATGCAATCACAGAAGTCTATCCCGCATATAGCAACGGGTGCATCAAAGGTGCAAGACGGAAGTTTGGGAGAGATGACGTATCTCAACCTAAACTAATTAGATATGCAGACGACTTTGTACTAATCTGTGATGAGCTAAGTGTAGTAGAAGAATGCCGGGAGCTAATCAAAGAGTGGTTAAAGGATATAGGGCTAGAGCTAAAACCCGAAAAGACCAAACTCGTACACACTCTGCGAAAACATGAAGGTAGAGAACCAGGGTTTGATTTCCTGGGGTTCACCATTAGACAATTTGCAGTGGGTATAAATCATAGTGGAAACACAAGTAGGGGAAAAGCTTTAGGCTATAAGACTATCATCAAACCTAGCGACAAAAGCATCCAAGAACATTACTTAGCAATAGCAGGACAGGTACAGGAGCTGAAAACAGCAAATCAATCAAAGCTGATAAAGGCTCTAAATCCCAAAGTCAGAGGCTGGTGTAATTACCAGTCGCCCTGGAATGCCGGAAAAGCCTATAGCAAGCTAGAATATTTAGTGTTCAGGGTGTTATGGCGCTGGGCAAAAAGGCGTCATTCCAACAAGTCAAATGGCTGGATAGCCAGAAGATATTGGAAGTCAAGGGGAGGAGACAACTGGTCGTTTTCACAAGAAGACGACACGCTAGTTAAGCTCCATAAATACGGCTCTTATAAAGCTGGAACGCGGTGGACAAGAGTCAAAGGAAACCGCTCGCCCTTTGATGGTGATGTCATATACTGGAGTTCAAGAATGGGGGATAACTTCCTAACTACAGAACCGCAAAAAGCAAGACTGCTGAAGCGACAGAAAGGAAAATGCCACCATTGTGGACAACACTTCAGACCAGGGGATTTAATAGAAAAACACCACCAAAAACCACAAAGTCAAGGTGGAAAAAACAGCGACGATAACCTGGTTTTATTACACCTACATTGCCATGACCAAGTTCACGGGTAACTAAGGTGGAAAGCGTAAACGCGAGATTGGTAGCCACAAGCAAAGGTGGATTCCATGTACTGAGGAGCCGTGTAAGGGGAAACTCTTACGCACGGTTTTGGAGCCGAGTCGGGGAGGCGACTCTCCGGCTTAGGTTAACAGACCCGGAGTGCGATTCGTTGGGTAGAAACTAACCCTGAAATGGGTAGAGGATTACCCGCAAGCTACACAAGAACCTTCTCCCAAAGGGAGAGGCTTCGCCAAGACAATTTGATAGTCATGTGGGTGAGGTAAGTATCCTAGAAAACTAAGTCCCACCCTCCAGGTGCAGGAGTGAAAGCACACAGAGCGCAGTCAAGAATTGCGTCCCCCAGGGTAGCGACTAGCCATCAATCCCTGAAGCGGGGGTGAAAGGTGTCAATACTGGAAGCCTAACCTGGTAAACACCGAGCAAGAGTTCACGAGTAGGAATACAAAGGTACATTTGAACCACGGGCTTACAAGTCTCCCCGGTGTGGGCGAAGTGATGTTCTTTCACCGAACCCTTTTTTGCTGTCAATCCGCCTCCGCAGTAAAGACAAGCGAGGTTAGTTTTTCCGCGCACAACCTCATCAATGCTCGTCAGTTCGCCACGCTTGAGCAACACCAAATTTTAGCCACATCGCCTGTCAATTCTCCTTTGAGCCGGTTTTCGTAGATGCACCTGCTCCACACGATCGAGAATTGTAACAAATCTAGGGGGTGAGAACTTCAGGCGAGGGTGAGTAAAGCGACCGTCATTCGATGCTCTTGATGTGTGACTGTCAATCTAAAATCTAAAATCTAAAATCTAAAATTGCGGGCGTCACCACTCGGGAATTTCTTCAGGCGAGGAGTCAGATAGGGGTTGTGACAACGGAAGCAGCCACATCCATGCCAAATACCAAACTTCTTAAAAAACTTAAACGAAGCTGCACCTGCAACGAAGCAGCCCGAAGATTCAGCGATTGGGCACATGTACTCGATTCATGAAACAGCCCAGATGCAAGGAAAGAGCGCTCGCCGAGTCGCCTCCACACAGTCTTCCTGGCTAGATTAGATGGACCGCTCTATCAGCTTGAACTCAATTTATTACTGCAGCTAGTAGAAATAGACAAGTAGAGAAATTACTACAAAAAGATTCGGTTCCCTCTACTAACACCACCAGAGTAAGAACGCTATAGTTGATAAACGTCGAAAAAAGGGCAGCTTGAAGCGATACCCCCCAAGGCGCTGAACCTAGAAAAAAGAATAGTTTGAAAGCTTAAAGCACTATTAACCTCGTCAAAAAAATCAAGATAGAGAGT
>NZ_JAUBPE010000137.1:0-8434 GCF_036700565.1 Microcoleus pseudofavosus SVA1_A4 | reverse complement strand
ATCCGGTAGCATCGGAATTATATAGTGCGCGCGTCCCCGCTCGCGAGCCACGCCGCGAGCGGGGACGCTCGCACTGACATTATCCAAATATATTATTCCGATGCAACCGGAAAAGATATTAACCCTTAAAATAGCGCGTAAAACCAATTTTTTATCCCAGATTTAAATTGCTAAAAACCAAAATCACCGGAACTAATCATGCCTCTAAATAATGAAGTTGCTGTCGAATGCCTCGACGTTACATATCGCCTCAACCGCAGGCATTTAGTAGAAAAACTCAATTTTAAAGTGCTAAAAGGAGAAGTTTTAGTATTGCTGGGACGCAGCGGTAGCGGCAAAACTACTACCATGAAATTGATTAACAATTTACTGACGCCAAGCAGCGGCGAAGTGATTGTCATGGGAAAACCGACAACTCAGTGGAACCCAATTCAACTGCGCCGAAAAATTGGCTACGTAATTCAAGAAATCGGCTTGTTTCCCCATTTTACCGTCGAGCAAAACGTCGGTTTAGTGCCGAAATTGGAAGGTTGGGAGGTCGATCGCATTCAATCTCGCGTCCGCCAACTGTTAGAATTAGTCAACCTCGACCCCCAGCACTTCGCCAAACGCTATCCCCATCAGTTATCCGGGGGACAGCGGCAGCGGGTAGGCGTCGCTAGAGCACTGGCGGCTGACCCTCCGATGCTGTTAATGGACGAACCGTTTGGTGCTTTAGATCCGATTACTCGTCTAGAATTGCAGCGGGAATTCGGTCAATTGCAGCAGCAACTGGGCAAAACTGTGATTTTTGTGACTCACGGCATTCAAGAAGCTTTTTTGTTAGCTTCTAGAATTGGTTTGATGCAAGACGGACGGTTGGTTGAATTGGCATCCCCCGATGATTTTCTGAAATCTCAGCATCCAGAAGCTCGCGCATTTCTTGAATGTTTGCAATTACCCGGGACTGGGTAATATTACGTGCGATCGCATCCTTCGTTTATGGGAATGGGCGGGTTTTTGAATCTGATGGCTGGATATTAAAGATATTGGTGAACTGGCCCCTACGAGATATTCAATTATAGCAGCATTTACAATTCCCAATTCCTAATTACTAATTCCAACATGATGCAATTTATCAATCGGTACGGTGCCCAGATAGTTCAGCGCGCGGTCGAACACTTATATTTAGTAACTGTGGCAATTTTCATCGCTATTATTGTGGGGATTCCCCTCGGGATTTTAGTCACGAGAAAACCAAAATTGAAAAAGCCAATTTTGGGATTTGCTAATATTATGCAAACAATTCCCAGTTTAGCTTTGTTTGGCTTGCTAATCCCGGTGCCGGTAGTGGGTGGAATAGGCGATCGCACGGCAATTATCGCCCTCACTCTCTACTCTTTACTGCCCATTATCCGCAATACTTATACCGGCATTGTCGGCGTCGATCCGGCGATTGTGGCAGCCGGAACAGGCATGGGAATGACCGATATGCAACTGTTGTGGCAGGTGGAAATTCCCCTAGCGCTGGGCGTGATTTTGGCGGGCGTGCGAGTAGCTGCGGTAATTGCGATCGGGCTGGCGACGATTGCGGCTGCAATTGGTGCCGGCGGTTTGGGAGTATTTATTTTTCGGGGCGTTGCTACAGTTAACAATCAGTTACTTTTGGCTGGGGCAATTCCGGCCGCTTTGATGGCATTAGCTGCGGATTTTGGGCTGGGTTTGGTAGAAGGGCGCCTCTCGAAAAGTACATTAAAAACTATTAATGAGGACTCAACTCCTGACTACTAGCGGTGAAGGTTGTGACTTTCTCCAACCCAGAAGCATTCGGAGGATTCGCTATCAGATTGCGGATTTCATTTGAGCGTTCAATGTACTCTCGATCGCTCAAAACAGCTTGACTTCCCTCCAGCGAAATAGGATCTGCCAAATCGATCCAAGAACGGCAACCGCCGTATTCAGGAATGTAGGGAATTTCTCTGGTTTCTGCAAGGCGATAAGCCCGCAGCAATAAAATATAAATTGGCTGATTTTGTTTCCATTTCAGGCGATCGCTGACAAACTTTTCATTCCAAATATGGTAAGGAAACAGCGCGGTAATTGCCGGTTCCCAAGCTACCAAAAACACATCGGTAATCTCAGCCCAACTGCCAATTCTAATAATTTCAGGATGCCAACCCGATTCAACTTTTTTTACTTGACTCGCAAAATCCGGCTTTAATAAATCAGGCTGTTGGTGTTCAAAAGTTGGATACAGCAAAACCTGTTTGTCATTGACATTGAACTGTCCGGCTTGCTCGCGAATTCCGCCCTTCCGCAACAGCACAATCGTTTGACCTTGTTCCAAAGCATTAACTGCTACATTCCATTCTTTCAGTGCGCGAGTAGTTGATTTCATAGGAATTTAGTTTTGTTTTAACAATAGTAACAAAATCGGTAGTCTCAAGCAAGTACAGCAACTTTTTTCTGTTAAAATTAGATAGCTTGAGGGTGAATACTAAAAATCTTAATGAGGACTTATGGTATGGAAAAGCGACAATTGGGGACATCGGAAATTTATATCACCCCGATAATTATGGGGACTTGGCAAGCCGGCAAGCGGATGTGGGTGGGAATTGAGGATGCTGAAACTGTCAAAGCAATGCGCGCCGCTTTTGAGGCCGGTATTACTACCTTTGATACGGCTGAGGCTTACGGAGAAGGGCATTCGGAACAAATTATCGGTCAAGCACTTTCAGATGTGCGATCGCAAGTAGTTTATGCTAGCAAAGTTTTCGCCAATCACCTGAAACCAGATTTGTTAATCGAAGCCTGCGATCGATCGCTAAAAAACCTCAACACCGATTATATCGACCTTTACCAAATCCACTGGCCCGCCGGCACTTGGAATTCGGAGTTAGTGCCAATTGCAGACACAATGGACGCCCTGAATAAGTTAAAAGAACAGGGAAAAATTCGCGCGATCGGCGTTTCCAACTTCTCCCGCGCCCAAATAGCAGAAGCCGCCCAATACGGACGCATTGACAGCTTGCAACCGCCCTATTCTCTGTTTTGGCGCTGGGTAGAAAAAGATGCCATGTCCTATTGTGCGGACAATCATATCTCAATCATTGCCTATTCATCTCTAGCTCAAGGAATATTGACAGGTAAATTCGGGCCAGAACACAAGTTTGAAGAAGGCGATCACCGCGCCAAAAATAAGCTGTTCATCAAAGAAAATTACGCCCGAGTGCAAACAGCATTAAATCAACTCAGGCCAATTGCCGATCGCCACCAGACAAGCTTAGGAAATTTAGCTTTAGCCTGGTTGATTTCCCAGCCGCAAACAAATGCAATTGTCGGCGCGCGCGACGGCGAACAAGCAGCCGAAAATGCTAAAGCTGCTGAGGTAAAATTGAGTGAAGAGGAATTAAAAGAAATTGACGCGATCGGGCGAACCGTCACCGATCGTTTAGACGATAACCCCGTTATGTGGAATTTCTAAAACAGAACTGACGCAACGGGCATATATAGTAAGGTGCCCCGGAACCTACATCCTAGATAATCATCCTAGAAATTCGTCTGACGCACCCTACAAGTCGATGGGAGTGTGACTTGTGCAAGAGGTATAATATTTACTGCGCTGTGGAAATATTCAACAAGTTAAAATCTAAAATCCAAAATCTAAAATCTAAAATCGAATGAGTTACTGTCTAAATCCTAACTGTTCCAAGCCGCAAAATCCCCCCGCAGTCAAATTATGCAAAAATTGTCGGTCAAAACTGCTGCTGCGCGATCGCTACCGGGCGATAAAGGCGATCGGACAAGGCGGTTTTGGCAGAACATTTCTCGCCGTTGACGAAGACAAACCCTCAAAACCCCGCTGCGTCATCAAGCAATTTTTACCCACAGATAGCCAACTCATCCCATCAGCAAGCAATCGCAACAGCAAAAAAGCAGCCGAACTTTTTGAACAAGAAGCAATGCGATTAGACGAATTGGGAAAACACCCTCAAATTCCCGAACTATTAGCCTATTCCATCCAAGACAGCCGACAATATGTAGTCCAAGAATTTATCGACGGACAAAATTTAGCACAAATCGTCGAACAAGAAGGCACATTTACAGAAACTCAAATTAAAGACTTACTCAATAGCTTATTACCAGTCATTCACTTCATCCATTCCCACAACGTCATTCACCGAGACATCAAACCCGGAAACATCATTCGCCGCGCCGACAAACAATTAGTTTTAGTTGATTTTGGCGCCGCAAAAATTGCCACAGGTACGGCATTACTCAAAACAGGAACCAGCATCGGCAGCCCCGAATACATCGCCCCCGAACAAGCCAGAGGCAAAGCATTCTTTACCAGCGATTTGTACAGTTTAGGCGTAACTTGTTTGTATTTGCTAACTCAAGTTTCCCCTTTTGACCTCTTCGATCCCGGTGAAGATGCCTGGATATGGCGGCAGTATTTAACAAACAACCCAGTCAGTGAACAACTCGGAAAAATTTTAGACAAAATGATTGCAAATGCTACAAACCGCCGCTATCAAACGGCTGTTGAAGTATTAAAAGAAATTAATCCCCAAGTAGCCATAAACCTGACCCTTCCCCAAACAATTACCAAGCCAGTAAAACCCGCCCCAACACTCACCCCATCCCAACAGCAAACTTATAACTGGCAATGTATTCACACTCTAAAAGGTCACAAAAACTTAATTTACTCTGTTGCTTTCAGCCCCAACGGAGAAGTTGTAGCCAGCGGCAGCGATGATAAAACAATCAAGCTGTGGCGAGTAGAAGACGGGCAAGAAATAGTGACTCTTGCAGGTCATACTAACTCTGTTTATACAGTAGCTTTCAGCCCCGACGGACTGATGCTAGCCAGCAGCAGCCACGACAAAACTATCAAACTTTGGCGGATGAAAGATGGGCAAGAAATTCGCACTCTGATCGGTCACACTAACTCAGTTTACGGCGCAGCTTTCAGTCCCGATGGAACTCTGATTGCTAGCAGCAGTTGGGACAGAACAATCAAGATTTGGCGAGTCAAAGACGGGCAAGAAATCTCCACGCTTGCGGGTCACATCAATTTAGTTTATTTTGTGGCATTTAGCCCGGATGGAGAAACTCTTGCTAGCAGCAGTTGGGACAGAACAATCAAAATTTGGCGAGTCAAAGATGGGAAGCTAATTCGCACGCTTACAGGTCATACAGACTGCGTTCGCTGCATAGCTTTCAGTCCCAATGGTGAGTTTTTGGCTAGCGGCAGTCACGACAATACTATTAAGATTTTGTGGGTCAAAGATTGGCAAGAAGTTTTAACTATCACAGGACATTCTTGGTATGTTGATTCTATTGCTTTTAGTCCCGATGGCGAGATTCTGGCTAGTAGCAGCAATCAAACTATCAAGATTTGGCGAGTTAAAGACGGTCAAGAAATTTGTAATATTGCGGGTCATACTAACTCGGTCTATTCTGTTAATTTTAGCCCGGAAGGAGAGTTTTTGGCGAGCGGTAGCAGTGACAAAAGTATTAAGATTTGGCAGAATATGATGTTTGTTTAATTGCCCATAATTAAAGTTGTAAGTTATGATAAAGATTGTAACCAAAAGATTTATACTGCGTGACTTTGTAGATGCCGATCGATCGCCATTCTTGGACTATCAAGCCGATCCGCGCAACCTGACATTTTACGAACCCGATCGGTCTAGTCCCGACCGTGCCGCACGTCTATTCGAGATGTTTCAGGCATGGGCTGGCGATCGCCCTCGACTCAATTACCAACTGGCGATCGTACAACGACAGGAACCTTACGCGCTTGTCGGTTGCTGTGGACTGCGGGGAAGATTGTCTGAAACTGGCGAGATGGAATTTGGTCTCGAACTGGCACCAGCCTATTGGGGGCGATATGCCTACGCGATCGAGGTGGGGCGTGCGCTGCTCGACTTTGGGTTCGCGGAACTGGAGCTGAAGGCGATCTCCGGGTCTACCGTGAGTGCAAATACGCGGATCGCTCGGTTGGCCCAGTGGATAGGAGCAGAAGTGGTTGCTACCCGCCCAGGATCAACATGGATGTCCGATCGCGGTTGGAGCGAGGTCGATTGGCGGATTGCACGGGCGCAATGGGAGCATCGTACTCGGCGGCACGGCCGATAATATATGTTTGTTTTGTGAACGCTTTATGAATGAGACAGCAGCCAATCAAATCCGTCAGCAGGTGGATGCTGTGTACCGATCCGAGTCGCGTCGCGTTTTAGCTACCCTGATCCGACTCCTGGGCGACTTCGATCGCGCCCAAGAGGCGATGCACGAAGCCTTCGCTGCGGCTGTAGCGCAATGGCCCCGCGACGGCATTCCCGCTAACCCGCGATCGTGGCTTGTATCTACGGGTCGCTTTAAAGCGATCGACACCATCCGCCGTCGCGCCCGCTTTGATACGCACTTGGCAGAACTCGCTCAACAACTCAATCCGAGTGACACCACAATCGAGGATGACGAGGACGTTGAGGACGATCGCCTGCGCTTGATTTTCACCTGCTGTCATCCGGCCCTGTCGCCAGAAGCTCAGGTGGCGTTGACGCTGCGGGAAGTCTGCGGACTCAGTACCGAGGAAATTGCCAGCGCCTTCCTGATTGCTCCCCCCACGTTGGCGCAGCGGATCGTGCGGGCCAAGGCGAAGATCCGCGACGCACGCATTCCTTATCAAGTGCCGTCGAAAACCGATTTGCCCGATCGATTGGACACCGTGCTTCAAACGATCTACCTGGTGTTTAACGAAGGGTACGCGGCCTCATCTGGCAGATCGCTGACGCGGGCCGATCTCGCTGACGAAGCGATCCGTTTGGGACGGCTGGTAATGGAACTGTTGCCAGACTCCGAGGTGATTGGACTCTTGGCGCTGATGCTGCTGCAAGAATCGCGGCGCACCGCCCGCACTTCCTCCACAGGCGACCTCATCCTTCTAGAAGACCAAGATCGATCGCTCTGGAATCAAGTACAAATTTCTGAAGGCAGGTTACTGGTGCAGCAATCGCTATCATCAGGACGGTTTGGTTCGTACACGCTTCAGGCTGCGATCTCAGCGGTGCATTCAGAGGCCCAGAGTGCTGCTGCAACGGACTGGGCGCAGATTGTGGGCTTATACGACCTGCTCGTGCAATTAGAGCCCTCGCCCGTTGTTGCCTTAAATCGGGCGGTGGCAGTGGCAATGCGCGATGGCCCCTTGGCGGGACTGCAATCGATCGACGAAATATTAGCGCTTGGCGATTTGGCAGACTACCATCTGGCACACTCCGCGCGAGCCGATTTGTGTCGGCGGCTGGGCAGAACGGCTGATGCCAGAGAATCCTACCAAAAGGCGCTGGCGATCGTGAAACAGGAACCAGAGCGTCGTTTTCTCGAAAAACGCCTTCGCGAGTTAGGGTGACGTACTCCCACACTCAATCAAAGATTAGAGTGTGGGCTTCTCCTCCGAGAATTCCCGGATTCGCGTTTTATAGTGAGGCGAACGCCCAACCCCACTTTCTTTATTAGAATTCCAGAGTTCAGGTCACGAGGCATGGATGCACCACAAGAACATTCATGCCACCTATCACTTAACTCCTTTGAAACTCTGTTGAGGCACATTGCACAATGTTGAGATGTTCCAGCAGGATTAACTTTCACGACCAACCGCCCAGCTCTTTGGGCCTTGTACGGAAGAATTTCGTTCAAGAACCCAGCTATCCCCGCATCAGCAAAACTCTTGTTCAACCCGGACTTTGCGGATTGACCATTAGGCAAAAACTTACCCGATTCATCTTGCTTGGGTTTGTTGCGTTTTGCCATATTGGAAACTTTAAGGTCTTCTACAAAGATAACCTCAGCCTTGTTGACCAACTCACCTGCAAGCTCAAAATGCCATTGTTTGCGTTGTCTAGCTACCTGTTGATGTAACTTTGCAATGCGTGACCCAAGTTTGCGACGTGCAGTAGAACCTTTTTTTCTTAGCTCTCTTTTGGTTTGCAGTTTGGCTAATTTCTCTTCGGCTTGCCGATAAAATTTAGGAGGTTCTACCATCGTGCCGTCTGAGCAGACGGCAAAATATTCCAATCCCGCGCCAACGCCAATACTGTTAGTTTCAGTCGGTTCAATGCCAATAGTAGGAGTGTCAGGGACTGATGCATCTTCTAGAGTCAGTGTCGCATACCAACCATCTGCTTTGAGAGTAACCAATGCTCTCTTAATGACAAAACTGTCAGGAATAGGGCGATGTTGAATGAATTTGATTTTTCCTAGCTTGGGAAGTTCAATTCGATTCCCTTGGATGCAGTCAGACTTCACTCGCTGATAAGCGAAAGTGCGATAGCGGTTTTTGCCTTTAAATCGAGGCTTCCCGCTCCGCTTACCATTGATAAGCTGCTACGCAGCTAAACCGGATAAAATAGCATTGCCTTTATTTTTGATTTTTCGATCCCATTTAATAACC
>NZ_JAUBPE010000136.1:0-8811 GCF_036700565.1 Microcoleus pseudofavosus SVA1_A4 | reverse complement strand
CCCATCAAGTGCGATGTCTGCGGTTAGCTACGCGATCGCGATTTTTTCTAACTTATTCAGCAAGCCCTAATTAAGAACAGTACGGCTGCTGTTGCTAGCAATAACAAAATTCCGGCGACACCGGCTAGGGGTTTTGCTGCTATTCCTGTAATCCATTCCGGTGCGCGGCCTGTGGGATTAATTGCGCCTTCTGTATCTACGGTAGTTATACCCCAAATCCAAGCTGCGTGAATGCCGATCGCCAATCCTAAACTGCCATTGTCGGCGATGCGGGCTAGTGTTAAAACCATGCCCATCAGCCACAATCCGGGGAGTTGAGGTAGGGTTTCTTTGGGGGCCCAAATTAGGTGGGCGATCGCGAAAATGAAACTGGCGATCGCTGCTGCTATTAATATTGAGTAATCTTGCTGGAGTATTGTTTGCAAGCAGCCGCGAAAAATTAACTCTTCTGTCGCACTAATCCAGAGTCCTAATAACAGAGTCAGCAGACTAGCAGGATTAAGAATTAAAGCCCAAAAATTTATTATTTTTTCGCCTGTTTTGGTGGAAACTACGCTTTTTTGGAGCTCGATCCAGCCTGCTGTTAATTGCAGACCGAATAAAATTACTAAGCTGATTATTCCTAATCCTAATCCCCGCAGTAATGACATCAAAACTGCGGGTTGCAATTCCCAACCCCAGTTAGTAAAAGACGTATTTTCGATCCAACTTGTCGCCCATAAAATGAAGGGGACAATCGCGTAGAGGGAAGCTAGTAAAGGTAGTTTTTTGTTTCCCAGGGGTTGGGGTGGATGCCATTTGAGGGCGATCGCCAGCACGATCGCTGCGGGAAGCCACACCACAATCCAAGTCGAGAAAAACAAGATTATTTTGACAATTGCTGGTATTGACGGCGACAGCAGTCGCAGGTTAGTTATACTATTCCACATTTAAGGGGTTGCAACTATAATACTGTTGACTGTTGACTGTAATACTGTTGGCTGTTGACTGTTAACTGTTGACTGTTAACTGTTAACTGTTGACTGTTAACTGTTAACTGTTAACTAATGACTAATAACTAATGACTACTGACTAATGACTACTGACTAATGACTAATAACTAATAATTACCGATCGAGCTTGCGCTGAATTTGCCTCAGAGACTGGTACATTTCGGGCAAGCGGTTGTAGATTGCTGTGGCTTTGAGAAATAGTTTGTGGGGAATTGCTGGAATGCCCGTCACGATCGCCCCTGCTGCAACATCGCTGTGAATTCCGGCTTTAGCAGTGGCGATCGCCCCGTCTCCGATTTTGGCTTGATTAGCAATTCCCACTTGACCTGCCAAAATTACATTGTTACCAATTTTGACACCGCCCGCCATGCCAACGTGAGCGGCAAACGCGCAATTTTTTCCTACTTGACAGCCGTGACCTACGTGTACTAAATTGTCGATTTTTGTATTTTGGCCGATGCGGGTTTCTCCGACAGCGGGTCTGTCGATCGTGCTGTTGCAGCCAACCTCAACGCCCTCTTCTAATACAGTGCAGCCAGACTGCTCCATTTTCACCCACCCTGTGGCGGTTGGCACGAACCCAAAACCTTCGCTGCCGATCGCCGCACCGCTGTGAATCATGCAATTTGCCCCGATGCGAGTACGTTCGTGAATGACACAGTTAGCGTGTAATACCGTACCTTCGCCAATTACCGAATCTGGGTAAATTACGACATTTGGATGAATGCAAACGTTGCTGCCAATTTTGACTTTTGCTTGAATAACGGCGTGGGGGCCGATATAGACATTTTCACCAATTTCTGCAGAGGGGTGAACGACGGCTGAGGGATGAATTTCGGATGCTGGGCGAAACGGTTGATAGAAAATGGCGATCGTTTCAGCAAACAGCAATCGCGGATCTGCTGCGGCAATCCAAGCAATATTGCGATCGTCACATTGAGCTTGGAGGCTTTCATCTAAGGGCAAAATTAAAGCAGAAGCATTTGTCGAGGCTGTATGAGAGGCAAATTTAGCACCTTCTATGTAACTGATTGTGCCCGATCGAGCTTCATCAACTGGGGCAGGGCCAGTAATTTCTGGATCGGTAGCAACCGACGCTGTGAGGCTGCTACTGGTGGCTAAGTTAAGTTTTTGTACTATTTCGCTAAACTTCATCTATAAAAATTTGTTGTTAACACAGATTGACCATAGTTAAAATTACCAGCTTTAGAGCACGATCGGAGCAGTTGCCATTTAAAAAACAAAAACCCCGATTTCTTTAAGAAGTCGGGGTTGTAGCGTTCGATTATTTTTGGCAATTATTTTACAGAAACTGCATCTACGTCAACGGTGCTGCCTTTGGCTTCAGAATAAGGGGCACCGGTGGCTTCGGATGCTGAAGCTGTCTCTGTTTGGCGGGATTTAAAGTAGTCGATCGCCATTTGGGATACTTCGGAAATTAGCAGAACAGCAATTGCCACATCGTCAATTTGTCCGACGACGGGGAGAAAGTCTGGGGCAATGTCGATCGGGCTTACCAGATATGCCAGGGTTCCCAGAATAATCCACCAGCGGTACTTGGGGTTGCGGAGCGTGTCGCGGTACCAGTTGTAAACAGAAGATATAGAAAAGTTCATCGGGTTGTCCTCTACTTATATTTTTAATCTTTACAAATTCTCGCTCGAAACGCTTGTGGAGATATCCCCCCTAAGATTGGGAAGAGAATTCTACTCGGAGATATTTGGAATTGGGGATGGGCGATTTGCGCTGGCTTAATAATGGCGATCAAAACGTTTTTCCTACCAACTTTTGAAAGCGCTTGTTTTTGTGCAAAGGCTTTAAGTCCGGGTCGGTTTGAGCTAGACTGAGGTATTTGGAGCGGTTGAGTTCGATCGCCCTAGCGATACAATCTACGGCTAAAGTTGTTTTACCTTCCCAGGCGTAGCAATAGCCTTTGTTGTAAATGCCGTTGGCGTGGTCTGGCTTTACTTCCAGGGACTTATCGATGCTTTTGTGAGCTTCTTTGTATTTGCCCATTTTAGCTAGAGCGTAGCCCCGGTTGTCCCAAGCTTCGTAGTTTTGGGAGTCGCAAACCAGGGATTTGTCGTAGGATGCGATCGCCTCTTTTACTCGTCCCAAACGCCGCAGTGCTAAGGCGCGGTTGTTCCAAGCGTGGGTGCAGTTGGGATTGATTTCTACGGCTCGTTCGCAGGCCTCCAAACACTCTTTTTGTCTGCCCAACTTAGCGAGCATATTGCCCCGGTTTACCCAGGATGAGGCGTGGTTAGAGTTGATGGCGATCGCGCGATCGAAACTGTCTAAAGCTGCTTCCGCTTTTTCCCAAGCCATGAACCCGCAGCCGCGGTTGAACCACACCTCTGGATCGTCTGGCTGGATGCTGATAGCTTGGTCGTAGCTGCGAATTGCTGCTTTAAAGCGGCCGAGCTCGATCAGAACATTCCCTCTATTGGCGAAGGCTTTGTAGTAATCGGGGTTGAATTCTAGAGCGCGTTCGTAGCAGTTGAGAGCTTCTGTATACTTTTTGATGAATGCCAGGGAGTTGGCTTTGCCCTCCCAAGCTTCGTAGGAATCGGGGTAGTAGCCCAGCATTCGATCGAAATTGGCAGAGGCTTCTTTGTGCTTGCCCCATTCTCCCAAAACAATACCTCGGTTGAGCAAAGCCTGACGGTTTGATGGGTGGAGGTCGATCGCGCGATCGAAGTTTTCGATGCACTCTGGGTACTGCTTCAGGTGTCCGAGGGCCAGGCCGCGGCAGCCCCAGGCGTCGGTGTAGTTGGGGTCGAGTTGCAGCACTCGATCGAACAGGGCGATCGCCCCTTCAAAATCCCGAGAATGCAGCCGCTTGACTCCTTGCTCGAATAGCGCCTTAATCTCTTCCATAATCTGCCAACGATCGCTCCCTAAAATACAGACAACTACAGATTTTGCCTAAATTTTGTATTTTTACGCTACCACGATCGGCGCACAAGTTCTATATTCAAGTTATCTGCCTCTCTCAATCTTAAATTAGTCTGCTTCGCCTACTTATATTTTCAATTGTCAAACGGTTCGGTAAGAAACTGTTTTTTCGTATAAAATAACATTTATATTTTGGGGAGGGGGGATGCGATTGAGCGGGTGAGTTGCTGATATTTTTAGCGTCGGAATTCAATGTATCTTATGTTAAAGGCTTCTATTTTGAACAAACAAAACTGTTCTGTAAGGAACAGTTTTTTGGTATAAGTTGACACTTGTTTTTTGTGACATGGGCGATGCGGTCGATCGCCCCAATTACTGACATTTGTGTTGTCAAAAGTCAGTCAAAAGAAACATTTATTCTACAGTTGCTATTTCAAAACCATTGTATTTACTGAGTTGTAGCTTTGTGTTACTCGCGGTCGGGGTGTCTGCATCCGATTTTAACAGCTACCATTCCCACCGATCGCCCTACTGGCAATCTAAGTACATTATGATAAATTAGGTATTATAAAATACCCGTGGTTCAAGTTTGGTCAGGGCGTTAGGTTCAATGGGAAAAAACCCTCTTTCCTCACGAATCTTGAAAGATCCATTTTTGGTCGCCGATCGCAATTTCGCAGCCATTTGGCAGCCAAAAAGGCTCGTTAGCAGCCAGCCTCTGCCCCCCTACAAAAGTGCCGTTGGAACTGCCGCTATCGACAAGCTGATACCGCTGTTTGCCAATTTCGTCAGTGGCCCGGCGGATTTGAGCGTGGTAGCGGGAACTTTGCGGATCTTGTAATACTAAAGTGTTGGTTGGTTCGCGTCCAATTGTAAAGGGATTGGCTGTTAGGGCGATCGCTTCTCCAGAAAGTTTGTAGATTAAATATGCGGTTGTTTTGCGATCGTTGCTTGCGAGTACGGTTGGTGCAAGTTGGGGAGGATTTCTCCCAGGAGGGAGACTGTTTTGGGCGAGTTGTTCTGTCAGTTGTTGCAAATCGCGATCGAACGCTGCTGCTGTGTCTGAAGCTGGAAGACTAGCAGGAGAATTACCAGATATTAAGTTTAACTGCTGTACGGGAGATTGAGGAACAATCGGACGGCCGGCTTCGGCAATTCTCATTTGCAGGGCGGCGGCATTTTCTGCTTCCTGTCGGGCACTCATTCCCTCAACTTGGCGAATAACTCCGTTGGTTTCGGGAAAGCTGACATCGCCAATTCGCACGTCTTCTAAGTTAAAACCTAGGGTATAAAAATCTTGGACGCGATCGAGCAAATTTTGGCGCAGCAACAGCCGTCCTTGACTGATAAGCTGTTGTAGGGGAATTTGCCCGATCGCTAATCCCATACAATCCTTAACTGCACTTGCTAAAACAGCTAGAGGATCGGACAATTCCAAAGCTACTCGTTTCGGATCTATAACTTGATAAATAACCGTCAGAGTGGCATCAATTAAAAATCGATCCTTAGACAAAAAATCTCCGTGCGACTGTACATCCAAATTGCGGAGTTTGGTGTCTACGATGACAATTTGACACTGTTCCAGCAGGGGAAGGGCGAAGCTGAAATGCCGCCCGGATTTCAGGGTACGCACGGCGCGGCCGTTTTTGACCAACAGCCCCGTGTAACCCGCCCCGATAAAGTCCATACTAAACCCGGCCCAGCGTTCGGGTGTGACGGTTTGAATTAGTGGAGAGGCGTTGTTCATGACAGGGAGTTGAGGGAGGTTTGATTCTATTTTTAGGGTAACAAATTGCTGGCGGCGAGCGATCGGGCGGTGTGCCGGTTCCGCAACCTCTATTCTATACTTCTGGACTCCCCCCGATTCAGGCCGGACTGGATCTAGCTTGCATCTAGTTGATGGTGGGGTCGATCGAAATACTGTTCGTAGGGTGCGTCATATCCTTCAAACCTGTTGAAATCGAAATAATTAATGTCTGACGCACCCTACAATTTGGTTTAACGGTGACTATTTGTGCTAATATTAAAGAGCTTAAAAATTACAAATTAATAGCCTTTAACTAAAATGTCTAAGGAATCAGTCATCACAGAACATATCGAAATTACGCCTGGGGTACTTGGTGGTAAGCCACGCATTGCTGGCCATCGAATTGCTGTAGCACACATCGCCGAAATGTATCTGAAAATGGGAATTTCTATAGAAGAAATCGCGGGCAAGTATGATTTGCCACTGGCATCGGTTCATGCAGCAATGACCTATTATTACGATCGTCGAGAAGAAATCGATCGTCGCACTGCTGAAAGTCGAGCTATTGTGGAAGAATTAAAGCGAAATAGTTTACCATCTCCGTTACAAGAAAAATTGAGGGCAATTAGAGGTGAGTGAGCAAATTCGTTTTCATTTAGACGAACATATTGACTCTAACATTGCGCGCGGTTTGCGTCGTTACGGGATAGATGTGACGACAACAGTTGATGCGGGGTTGCGGACAAAAAGCGATGAGTCACACCTGGATTTTATTCGCTTCGAGCAGCGCGTGATAGTAACTCACGATGATGATTTTTTAATTATGGCAAGCGATACCACCGATTATCCGGGTATTGTCTATTGTCCTCCTAATTCTCGTTCTGTTGGCGAGATTATCCGTAGTTTGATTTTAATTTATGAAGTGTATGCGCCTGAAGAAATGATCGGAAGGATTGAATATATTTGACATGATTGTAAGGCGATCGCACTTTCGGAAAATAAGGGCGATCGCACTTTGAAAAAGCAACAATTGCGTTACACCCAAAACATTAGGAAACTGCTTTGAGGTATTGCGTTACAGGCTTCAAATCGATGTCATCGTTGGAAGTCAGTATTTTAAATAAATGACAGGGGATGCCGGCCGCCATTAAAGCTTCCAGAGCTTGATCGAGCTTTGAGCAGTCCTCATAAATGCCGACTTGCCTGACTTACGCAAGCTAAACAGGCTTTTCATTCTCCCGCGAACTAAATGCAGAAAGCGATCGCCCATTGATAGAGTTTCAGTGCTACACTAAAATTACAGCATTGTTCGGTGGCAATTACGTGATACCCTACTTGCACTCCTGAAAATATATGGTAACTACGCTCGAAATTGACAAAACTCTCCTTCAAGAAGCCCTTGATTTGAGTAACCATCCAACACCTACTACATTAATAGAAGCAGCTTTACGCGAGTACATTCAACGTCGCAAACAACTAAAAGTAATGGAATTGTTTGGTACTATTGACTACGATGAAGATTATAACTACAAGCAACAGCGACAAACTTTATGAATGTTCTTGTTGATAGTTCCGTTTGGTCGTTGACCTTGCGGCGCAACACAACAAATGATGCGATCTCTATTGTTAATGTACTGCGTGATTTGATTGCAGATGGACGAGTTGTTTTACTGGGGGCCATTCGTCAGGAGGTACTTTCTGGTGTACGCTACAAGGAACAGTTTGCTCGATTGCGAGAGTATCTTCGTGCTTTTCCTGATTTAGAGCTAACAACTGAAGATTATGAGTTAGCCGCAGAGTTTTTCAATACCTGTCGCAGTAATGGCGTTCAGGGTTCAAATACTGATTTTCTGTTATGTGCCGTTGCTCATCGTCGCGGCTACAGCATTTTCACTACTGATAAAGATTTTGATAATTTCCGATCGCACATTCCTGTCGTATTACTATGAGGGTGATTTCTCAGTTTATATCTTAACTTAGGGATGCCGATCGCACTTTTGGATTTGAGATGTCCCAGAGGCGATCGCACTTTAGGAAAAAAGGGCGATCGCTCTTTTCGTTATTTGGGGAAAGGGGTCATATTTACAATATCAGAGGCCCAAAACAAATACGCTAAAAAAGCATACTGTTTCCCTGTTTCTAGTCGATTAGCCCATTCAACCATTCCTTCTAAATCCATTGACACCTGACCCTGAAAATCGGAAGTTGGTAAAACCTGATTGTGTAAAGCTTGTAAAGCTTGCACTACAGCCACTAAATTTGGACGGTTTTCATAGTCAGAAGGTGAGAATTCCCCGAATAAATTTTCTATTTCTACCTCTGTATCTCGCACTAACTGTAAAGCTTCCTTCATAGGAGCAACTAGACGCTGAATATACTGTTGAAATTCTTTTTTTCCTTGCTCATCTAAATCGGGAAGTCTTGCAAAATCTCGAATATGGGCTGCAAACAACGATAACTTGGACACCGAAGCAGTTAGCTTATGCACCACTTCTAAACGCGGTTCTGCCCAAGTTGTTAATCTCAACTCAGTTAAAGCATCTGGAGGAATAGGATGGGGAGCTAAATTCCACCACTTCAATTCAAGCTGTTCGTCATTTGATAACAGAACAGTTAGGGAAATACGCCATGCTGTAGCATTAAAAGACTTGCCTTTGACTAAGGGTATAATGACAACAAAAGGCCAATTTAAGTCAATCACATGGTGTCGCAAATCCTTGTTCTTAACTTCCAAAAATGCCTGCCAGATCGCAGTCAGTACCCTTTCCAAGGAGTTGTATACTTCTACAGGATTTTCGCCATCTATTTTTATCCACAGTGTCCGTTCCTGTCTCCAAAGAATCTCTTCAGATAGAATCTGAATCCGTAACTGGTCAGAGGAAATATTTCGCAACTCTTTTTTTATATTGTTTCTAATTCCTCTTTTAAGATTATCAAATCGATTAGCAGACTCTGGGACAGGATTCTTTAAGCGTAAATCTGATTGAGATGTAAATAAATACCAGAGATTCCATACACGCCTATACACTACCTGTTCTTGACCATCCAAAGACTCCAATTCATTGTCAGTGATAAATTGAGCGAGCAACTGTCTAAAGGGGAGCATCCCACTTTTGCAGTCAGTATAAATACTCAGACAATTGTCTGGCTAAGCTGATGGCATAATAGAAAGCA
>NZ_JAUBPE010000135.1:0-9920 GCF_036700565.1 Microcoleus pseudofavosus SVA1_A4 | reverse complement strand
GTCAACAGTCAACAGTCAACAGTCAACAGTCAACAGTCAACAGTCAACAGTCAACAGTCAACAGTCAACACTCAACAGTCAACAGTCAACAGTCAACACTCAACAGTCAACACTCAACAATTAACAGTCAACACTCAACAATTAACAAATTTATTCTAGCCAAGGACGAGTCATTAATTCTAGTTGGTTGACTTCATCTTGGCTCAAATTCCAACCTAAAGCGCCTGCATTTTCTTGGGCTTGTTTGGCGGTTTTAGCGCCGGGAATTGGGATAACTCCGTTTTGAGCTATTAACCAGTTGAGGGCTACTTGGGCGGGGGTGCGATCGCGCTTTTTGCCCATTTTCCGCAGGGTGGACATGACTAATTCGATTTTTTCGATGCCGGTTTTGCTGAAGCGGGAGTCCATTTTGCGGGCTCCTGTAGGTTGTACTTGGCCTGTGTATTTGTCGGTGAGCAATCCTTGGGCTAAGGGGCTGTAAGCTAAAATTGTGACTCCCAATTCGCGGGCTGCACTCACAATTCCTTGTTTTTCTACTTGCCGCGACAGCAAGGAGTACCGGACTTGATTTGTTGCTAGGGGAACGCCTCTGGCTGCTAGTATTTTGTGGGCTTGGCGCATCTGTTCTACTGAATAGTTGCTGACTCCTACTGCTTGAATTCTGCCTTGTTTTACTTCGTCGGCTAAGGCGTTCATCAGGGTTTCTTGACTGAGTAAAAAAGCAAACGGCCAGTGCACTTGGTAGAGGGCTATTTGTTCTACTTGCAAGCGTTTTAAGCTGGCACTCAAAGCGTCGGAAACTGATTTTCCTGTAATCCGCCAAGGTACGGGGCCGAATTTGGTGGCTATTTGCACGGGTTGGGTGGTTTTTTTAAGAAACTGTCCCAGTAATTCTTCTGATAAGCCGTTACCGTAGACTTCGGCTGTGTCGAAAAAGTTGACTCCGCTGTCTAGGGATGTTTTGAATGCTGCTTCGACTTCGGCGGCGCCGTAGTTGCTGCCGTAGTTCCAAAATAGTTTGTCGCCCCAAGCCCAAGTTCCGACGCACAGGGGAATGACGGCTGGGCCATTTTGTCCTAGGGTAATGGTTGTCACGCTTGCTAAATCCATAATTCTTGATTCTCTTTATTTTTATATGAATTTATACGAATAATTGCGATCGAGCTTCTAGCCGGGGGAGGAAAGGCGGCGGGTTGCGATATCTCAGTTACTATAAGTGCAAATGATGTGTTTATTTGAGTAGTTATGTCGATCGACCGTTTACCAGATTCCAGATTAACAGATTCCGCGACTCCTGCTATCAAGAGAGTTACCCTGCTGACTATGTTCCGGTTGGGTTTGTTTCAGATGGGATTGGGCATGATGTCGATTTTGACGCTGGGGGTGCTCAATCGCGTCATGATTAAGGAGTTGGCGATTCCGGCTACTGTGGTGGCTGGTACGCTGGCCATGCACCAGTTTGTCGCACCGGCTAGGGTGTGGTTCGGGCAAATGTCTGATGCTAAGCCTTTGTTTGGCCATCACCGCACGGGTTATGTGTGGGTAGGAAGCGTTTTGTTTGTGATTTCTGCTTTTTTGGCGGTGCAGGTGATGTGGCGCTTGGGCGCTAGTTTGGAGGCTGTGGGGTGGACGACTCCTACTTACGGTTGGGTGGGTTTGTTGGGTTTGATTTTTGCACTTTACGGTATTGCTATTTGTTCGAGTTCGACTCCTTTTGCTGCTTTGTTGGTGGATGTTTCGGATGAGGAAGATCGATCGAAGTTGGTGGGTGTGGTGTGGTCGATGCTGATGGTTGGTATTATTATCGGGGCGATTGTTAGCAGCGGTTTGCTGAAGCAAATTGATGGGGATGTGCCGCGGGAAGTGTTGCAGGGTTCGATTAACGGTTTGTTTGTGAAGGTGCCGGCGCTTGTTTTGCTGTTGGTGGGGATTGCGACTTTTGGGGTTGAGAAAAAGTATTCGCGGTACGGGGTGCGATCGTCCGCAGTGAATCGAGAAGATAAAATTACCCTGGGAAGTGCGCTGCGGATTTTGACTGCTAGCCGCCAAACCGGTTTATTTTTTACTTTCCTGCTGGTTATGACAATTTGCTTGTTTATGCAGGATGCGGTTTTGGAACCTTACGGCGGGGAAATTTTTAAGATGCCGATTTCGGAAACTACGCGGTTGAATGCTATTTATGGTACTGGCGTGCTTTTTGGTTTGAGCGCAACTGGTTTTTTAATTGTGCCGCGAATTGGCAAGCAAAATACGATTAGGTTGGGCTGTTTGTCGGTGGCGGCTTGTTTTGGTTTAATTATTTTATCTGGATTTACAGGAAATCCAATTGTGTTTAAGTCGGCTTTAATGTTGTTTGGTTTAGCTTCGGGAATTACGACGACGGGGGCGCTGAGTTTGATGTTGGATTTGACTGCTGCGGAAACTGCTGGGACTTTTATTGGCGCTTGGGGTTTGTCGCAGGCGATGGCGCGTGGTGTGGCGACGGTTAGCGGCGGTGCTATTTTGGATTTGGGCAGAAGTTTGTTTGGGGTACCGATGTTGGCTTACGGGTTGGTGTTTGCGGTGCCTGCGGCGGGTATGGTAGTGGCTGTTTTGCTGTTGGGTAGGGTGGATGTTGGGGAGTTTCAGGATAATGCTAAAAGTGCGATCGCAACTATTTTTGAAAATGAATTAGACTGAGGTTTGTAGTGAGGACGAAGAGTCCTCATTTTCTTCTTGATAAAGGACTGAAGTCCTTAATACAAAAAAACTGCAAATGAAAGATTTTTGGGATTCTATTTTAAGTTTTTCTCAGACTACTGTCAAGACAGTCGGCCAGCAGTTTTTGAAAGATTTCGGTTCTGCACAAGCGGATGAGAAGGATGATGGGAGTTTGGTTACGCAGTCTGATAATTGGGCGGATGCGACAATTAGAAGTGCGATCGCATCTACTTTTCCCAGTCACGGAATTTTGAGCGAGGAAGGAGAACACGTTTTCCCGGATACTGAATGGTGTTGGGTTGTCGATCCTCTGGACGCCACGACTAATTTTGCTCGGGGAATTCCGATTTGGGGTATTTCTTTGGGTTTATTGTATCGCGGAACTCCGGTTTTTGGCTGCGTGCATTTGCCGCTGCTGAATCAATCTTTTCACGGTTTTTATGCAGGGGATTTGGCGGGCGACAATGTATTGACAAATATGCCTCAAGGTGCGTTTTTGAACGATCGCCCGATTCGCCCGACTGCTGATAAAATGAGCGGAAATCATATTTTTAATTTGTGTTCGCGGAGTGTCGGCATCGGGCCTCATCTTCCGAGTAAAATTCGGATGTTGGGTATGGCTAGTTACAATTTTTTGACTGTGGCTTCGGGTGCGGCTATGGGAGGGGTGGAAGCGACTCCGAAAATTTGGGATATTGCCGGGAGTTGGGTAATTGTGAAGGCTGCGGGTGCGGTTTGGCTGCCGCTGGAGTCGCAGGCGATTTTTCCGCTGGAAGTGGGGAAGAATTACGGGAGGGTTTCTTATCCGACTTTGGTGATGAACCGGCAGGAGTTGGTGTCGGTATTCTTGCCGTTTGTTGAGGCTTGGAAGAAGAAAAAAATGGGGTGATTTAAGATCGCAAAATTATTAAATAAAACTGCATGGCAGGTGTGACGGAGGAGTCTCCCACGCCTGCCGTGCGGTTTGTAAGAAATATACCGACCGATGACCGATGATTCAAGTATGCTGGCTCTGGTCTATTTCTGGCAATGTGCGATCGGGTGGTTTTCTTTTAGGTCGATCGGGTGATGCGATGCTGCTACAATTTATGGTAGTTGTTCAACTAGCTATTATCTGTATGAAATAAAATTATACCCGTTTTCAAGTAGAGGCACAATAGAAAATATTGAAATAAATTAAGAAAAGTCTGCGGTTTGCGATCGCGCTAATCTCGATAGCACAATTCTCGCATCCGAGTTGCTGACAGCGGCAGTCCCAATTCTACCAGCGTTTGCAAATACTCGTCAGGCGTTTTTGGCGGATTCTTGAGCCTGATTCTTTGTTTCTCGGCTGCTTTGCAGACACCTTCAAACTTAAAGTTGAGAAAGCGCAGGATTAACTGATCTGGGTGCAGCGGTTGAATGTTATCTTGTTTAAGATTCTCAGCAGGAAAATCCCTGAGATTGAAAGTAACGATAAAATGCGCGAGAATGAATTGCTGCTGCTAGAACGTGCCGATCGCCCGGATCGGGAAGTTCCAACTCTGGTATAATTGGCTCGTAGCCAGTCACCACACAATTTTTAATACTTGCATTCATCAGATTTTTGGTTCGGGCAAGCTGTTCTAATGTGAGATTTGGATTGTTCTGAAGCACGTTTCTCATCCACTCGCCGTGAATCTCTTCTGTCCACCTCGGCTCAAACACATCACCAACTGCTAATTCCATCAGAAAATCGCGGAGTGCGGCTGAATACAAAACATTAGCATCGCAGACAACTTTTACAATTTCCATGAGTTAGTCGTACAAACCGAGTGCTTCTGATTCTGCGACAAGTTCATCAAGTATTTTACTTCTTTTGTCATAATCCTGCTTTTTATATTTCATTACATCTTCATAACGTATTCGGCGACAGGTACTTACCATTTTGTAAGGAATTTCGCCAGAATCTAGCAACTTCCACACATACTCGCGCGAGACATTCAGTATGGCCTCAACCTGCCAGATATCGAGTTCCTCAGTAATTGGAATCATGTTAACAGTATTGCCGCTGCTTGTCTGTTGCAAAATTGCTAACAGTAATGGCAACGCTGCTGCAGGTATGTCAATTGTCTTTCCCTCTTTTTCGTTTAATATCAATTTGAGGGATTCGCCAGACGGATGATTTTGCAAGTGCGATTCTAAAGCGCGGCTGCTGGTTTTGGCAACCGCTGCTTCTTCGGCTGTCGGCAAAGCAGGTGCTGAGTCGGGATCTCCGGTGAATGTCATGTTAATTTGGGGTGAGAATAACAAGCAATCTGTTAATAATGATAGCAATTTTGTTGGCCGCTCGCACTTGATATCAAATCCAATAGCATCGGAATTAATATTACCCAAAGTCAGGACACGTACCCAAAATCAGGACACGGCAGTGCCGTTTCCCTACAATTAATCGGGCGATAGTTGCATCCGAGGGGCTCAGGATTATTTTAGGGTAGGGACACGGCAGTGCCGTGTCCTCCGTTGCTTTATCGCCTCACGCGATTAATTTCGACAGCACATTAGACAACTTAGCACCGAGATTTTCAACAGACTCCTGCTGTTTGGAATCTTTCATCGTACCGTCAGCATTAAATGCTGCAAAAGCTTGGGGAATTGCTTTCTGATCCGGCAGCACGAATACGTTAATATTCCCCAGGATCGATCGCAAATGAATCAATCCCCGCAAACCGCCAAGTCCGCCTGGGGAAGCGCTCATAATTACCGCTACTTTGTCAGTAAATGCCACCAATCCCGGTTCGCCCGGTGCTGGGCGCGATACCCAATCGATCGCGTTTTTCAACACGGGCGTAACTGAACTGTTATACTCGGGGGAAGCTATCAAAAACCCGTCATGCGCTACCATCAATTCCTTCAACTTCCGGGCATTTTCTGGCATTCCCTCTTTTGCTTCCAAATCTTCATCAAATAGCGGCATCGCCAAATCGCGCAAATCTACATAAGTAACTTCTGCACCCGCCGCAGTAGCCCCAGCAGCCGCCACTTTTACCAGCAGTTTGTTGTAGGATGCTTCGCGGGTACTTCCGGCAAATGCAAGTATTTTTGGTCTGTTTGTCATTGATTTTTTCCTGATTATTGCTTCCGAGTAAAATTGTACTATTCCGAGTGCTTCCAAACAAAGTCAGCAATGGATCTATCTGCCGACAAAGCAGGATTTTCACTGGAACTAAATAAGATCGATCGCACTTTTACATTCCCGACTCCCAAACGCCTCTCGACGCGACTGGGAATGCCGTAACCGTAAATAATATGCCCTTTTCCCGCCAACACCACAACTTGATAGTCGGGGTTGGCTTTGACAAATTCAGCTATTTTTTCCGCCATAGTTTCGTCCCACAAAACTTGGGCTTGCAAAAATCTTTCAAAAGCCGTACTATTTCCCTGTGCTGCCTTTTGGTGTTGCTGGTAAACTTCTAGCAGCAGTTGCCGGTATTCGGCGTTGTCGGTGCGAATTTCGGATATTGGCGGAATGTGCTTTTTTTCCTCTGCTGTGAGGCTTTCTAAACCTTGACTGGCAACTTTTCTCGTTACTTCGGATGGTGTATTTAAGGCGATGACTGGTAGTTGATTTTGTTTGGCAAACCGCAAAATGGGGGCGTAATATTCCCAGGGAAAACGCCACCTGCGATCGTACTCTGTTTGCTCGACTAATTGCTCTTCTGTGAGTTTACCTGCTAAGTAGTTGTCGATCGCACTTTGAAAGGGACGCTGAAACATTTCTAGGGCGATCGCAATTTTCCGATTTTGCCGCTGCATTTCTCGGATAATTGTCAGTTGAGTTTGGTGGTCTTCCGCGCTATCGTGGGTTTCTCCCAGATACACGACTTTTGCCTTCACCAACTGTTGCAGAATCTCTTGGTTAGTGTAAGTTTGCGGAGGTTGAGGGTTCGCCGTCGTTTGCGCTGTCACTACACTGCTGCACAGCAGAAAGATACTCAGCGATAAGGCGCACAGTTTGATGAGTTTGGTTGTTTTCATATTGATATTATGCCGTTTCTCGCAGCAGCAAGCACAGCCGAACTCTACTATTTTCGCTGAGCAGCTAGAAAGCTCGATGCTTAATTTAACTTCATAATTATCCGCAGTTACTTCTAAAAATGTAAAGTTTAGTTGCAGGTACTTGCGCTTCTAGAAGAAGGTGATAAATTAATAATATGAAGCGAACAAAAAGCTTCTCCGACAGATACCAAATCTAGATATCACAGCGAAGTTCACAATAGAATCTAAGGAGTAAAACGCTGTTTAATCTCACATCTGTCTCATTAAAAACCAATAGCAGCACCCACCAACAAAGCTGATACTTCCTCAACTAATTAGAGGGGAGCAATGCAACTGAATCCGAGGATTATTGCAACTCCACATCGAAGTTGAAAAAAGAGGAAATCACTCGGTACATATGGCTGGGTGCTGTTGTTGTTAAAAGAAATTTTCGATTTGTGATGTTTTTTTCAGTAGAGGCAGAGCCTCTAGATATGCGTTACCGGGCAGAGCCGGGTAACAAGCATACAAGGATAAAAACTAGAAAATTACTGAAAAATTGTCTCGTCTTCCTTTCGCCACGCGGGATCGACGATACAAATAAATATTAGCGGTTCTGTGCCGCAGTTGTAAATAAACTGCTTGGCGTTTGGCGGAATGTAAACTGCATCTCCGGCTTCCACGAATTGATTTTCGCCGTCGATGTGCATTTCCCCAACGCCGCTGAGGATGTAGTAAACTTCAGAAGTTGTCAGGGAGTGCAGCGCAGAAGTTTGTCCCGCTGGCAAAGCGGCGTGGGCTAAACTGTAACGCAAATCCACAGCTTGTTTGTCTGGATGCAGCAATTCTCGCAGTTGAGTACCGTCGCCAGCAATAAACTCCTCGCAGGCATTTAGCTTTTGAACTAACATTCTTTGCACACTCCTGAAAATCTCTTTACCATAAGTTAAGTTTAATTGAAAGAGCGAGAGATGTTAAGAAATATATAAAAATCCAACCGAATTTTTTAACCGTAAGTTCCCGAATGCGATCGATAATCGGGACAGTCGATCGCATCTTCAGATAAAGCTATTGTAGGCTGAACTGGACACTTGAGGTGGTAGTCGCCGGTGAAAAATACGCACTTAGCACAGGGGATTTGGTGCATCCGCTGAGCTCGGCGTAGGGAGTCGGCGACTGTACGCGCGATACTCGAACACAGCAAAAAAACTAAACCCCAGGCGGAGACAAAACACAGCGGAACTAAAACAGGCTGTATTGCCTTAAGCAAAAAGTAAAGCATAGCAAGAAAATTTAGCGCTAGAAGCCACACATACATTACATTAGTGGAATTGGCGAGCGATCGACCAAAAAGTTGAGAATCATGTAAAGCTCGATCGAGAAACCGGGCAATTATGGCATGATAAGGAACAGTCCTTAAATAAAATTAGAGGAAATCAGTTATGACTCTGCGATTAGGCGATACAGTTCCCAACTTTACCCAAGCTTCGTCTGAAGGGGAAATCAATTTCTACGACTGGGCCGGCGATAGCTGGGTAGTGTTGTTTTCGCACCCGAAAGACTATACTCCAGTGTGTACCACAGAACTCGGTGCAGTGGCCCGTCTCAAGTCTGAATTTGAAAAACGGGGCGTCAAAACTATTGCCCTCAGCGTCGATGATGTGGATTCTCACATGGGCTGGATTAAAGATATTGAGGAAACTCAAAATGTCACCCTCAATTATCCGATTTTAGCAGATGGCGATCGTAAAGTCTCCGACATTTACGACATGATCCATCCCAACTCGCTAAACAACTTAACAATCCGCACAGTTTTTGTGATTGACCCGGAAAAGAAATTGCGTTTGAGCATTACTTATCCGGCGAGCACTGGTCGGAATTTTAATGAAATTTTGCGAGTAATTGATTCCTTGCAACTTACGGACAAATACAGCGTTGCGACTCCAGTTGATTGGAAAGATGGCGACGATTGCGTAATCGTGCCTTCGATTACCGACCCCGCAGAGTTAGCAGAGAAATTTCCTAAAGGCTACACGCCGATTAAGCCTTATTTGCGGATGACTCCTCAGCCGAATAAATAGGTTTAACATTCCTGGACGCAGAACCTAATTATGTAAGGTGTGTACTGCACACCTTACCTCTATAATTGGCGCCTCAAACCAGCTTGTAGTTAGGACTTGAATCCTTAATCCTGATTTTTGAGGACTCAAGTCCTCACTACAAACAAAGCAATTGTGCAATCTTGTGTAAACACTTTAGATTTGAGGAAAGGCAAAATGCTGTCATCAACAATTGTGTTGCGAGTACCGCCCAAATTCCAAATGACAGACGACGAGTTTTTCGAGTTCTGTCAAATCAATAGTGAGTTGCGAATTGAACGCAACAAATCTGGAGAATTGCTAATTATGCCCCCTACTGGTTCGGAGACTGGAAATCGCAGCGGTAGCGTCTTTGGAGAGTTGTATATTTGGGCCGGGCAAGATGGAACCAGGGCTATTTCATTCTGATCGAAAGGCTGATATGATATTGGGTTGATTCTCACCCGAAAGGCCCGTCTACGATGTCTCAACTTGCCATTGTCGAAGCTTTTACAGCCCTGCCTGATACGCGGCGTACCGCAGGACAACGCCATACGCAAGCTCTATGTTTAGCTTTGTTTACTCTGTCGGTGACGGCTGGAAATCGTGGATTTCTGGCGATGGGAGACTGGCTTTGGGCTTACCATGATGAATTGGTAGCCATGGAGAGCGCCACCCAAAGGGCGCTTACCGTCTTACAGCACAATTCGGCGTACACTGTTGCGACTCAATTACCGGGATTACTCGGCTTGTTTATCTCGATTCTTCGGCATTTAACCTTTACCTGGAGAAACCATTGCCACCGACGGCAAGGTGCTGCGAGGCTCTTAGGATTGAAAATTTAATAACATCAGCGATGTATAATAAATAAATGAGTGAATATGAATAGGTTTATGTTTCGGTAGAGATGTCAAATATTATACCTACTTGGTTCTTCTTATGTCGCCCATAATTTTTTGATGTGAATCATTTCTTACTAACTTAATTTATGTACTACTGAGACGAAATTACTGATTTAATGCGAAAACATCATCAGTCTTTATCTGAAAAAGAGCAAAGAAAATATGCAGCGATAGAAGCCGTAAAACTTGGACATGGTGGAATTATTTACATAGCCCGAGTTTTGGGAGTAGACAGGAATACAAT
>NZ_JAUBPE010000134.1:0-9920 GCF_036700565.1 Microcoleus pseudofavosus SVA1_A4 | reverse complement strand
TTCTCTCCCAGCGCGGTGGCTCTAGTTCTTCTTTTGCCACCGTTCTCATCTTTGGTTAGTCTAAACTACAGTAATTAGATTAGTTACTAATAATTTTCTTGGTGGCGCGGTGTTATGACAGCCCTTGAACCTGTTACCTTCAGAGACCTCATAGACGCGATCGCCACATTGCCGATTATCAACTTTCCCGAGAATTCGAGTCAGTTGAATAGCAATAAGTGGGAAGTGAGTTGCAACAAGCGCCTCCGATTGCCCAGAAAGCGATTGAGCCGGATTTGGTTGGCCATCAAAGAATAGAAGCCAGTTAGCCTACTTGACGTAATGCCCCTTTCGTCCAATAATGAAGGAATTTACCCGTCAAGGATGCGCCGTGAAGGTTCAAGGGAATGGGCGCGCTAAGATTTTGACGCCCGCAGAAATTGACCGACTGTTTGACCGGGGTTTTATTACAGCAAGGGACAGGCTTTTGTTTGCTGTAACTTTTTACTGTGCCTGCCGCATTTCAGAGGCGTTAGCTTTAACAACTCACGACATTGTTGGGGGGTCAGTCACGTTGCGGAAAGCGACGACAAAGGGGAAATCAGCAACGCGAACGCTGCCGCTCCATCCTATGCTGGCTAAGTATTTAAAGGCTTACAATCCAGATGTAGGTTTTTTGTTTCCGGGGCGAGACAATACGAAGCCTTTGACTCGCGCCGCATCGGATGTGATTTTTAAAGAAGCTTGCAAGCGGGTAAGAATTAAGGGGGCTTCAACACATTCGATGCGGCGGACGGCGCTGACTAATTTGAGCAATGCGGGGGTGCCGCTGCGGGTGATTATGGAGATTTCGGGACACAAAAATTTGTCTAGTCTCCAGCGCTATTTGGAGGTACAGCCGGAACAGCTTGTCAAGGCGATTGGGCTCTTGAAGTAAGGCGACAGAGCTCAATATTTTCCTGTCCTTTACTATTACGGCAGTTTATAGATATTCCGAAACCGACAGCATTCAGCATCAAACAGCAACTTAACTGTTCCCGTTCCGCTATTCCGTCCTTTCAATCCAATAATTTCAGCCGTTCCCCCATCAGGAGAATCAGGATTGTAATAATCGTCCCTGTAAACTCCAAGCACAACATCCGCATCCTGTTCAATTCCACCAGAACCACGCAAATCCGATAAACTCGGACGCTTATTCGTGCGAGTCTCTACCCCCCGATTGAGCTGAGAAAGCAGCACAACCGGCGCATCAACCTCGCGAGCTAAAATCTTCATCTGCCGCGTAATTTCGCTGATTTTATTGACAACATTTTCATCCGCCGAATTGACCATCAATTGCAAGTAATCAATAATTACCAAACCCAAGGAACCTCGCTCACAAACAAACTCCCTAACTCTGGAACGAATCTCCAAGGGAGACGGTTCCAAACTTTCGTCTATCCAAAAATCAGCATCGCTAACTTTCCCTAAAGCCGAAGCTAGCACTTCGTACTTACCAGCTAGGTTAACTTTCCTGATATCTTTCACCGACACCCCACTCTCAAGTGCCATTAGTCGCGCTGCCAAGTCCCGACCCGGCATTTCCATCGAAAACATCAAAACCCGACCGTTCCTGGGGAGGGAAGCAATGTTGTACCCAAGCGCGCAAGCCAAAGCTGTTTTGCCACTGCCGGGGCGACCTCCTATGACAATCAATTCGCCTCGGTAAAATCCCCCTCCCAATAGGTCGTCGAGGTCGTAAAACCCTGTGCTGATTCCAGGAAAGTAGTTAGCAGTCTCCAAGCGCTCTTCCTCAATTTCATCTAGATATCGCCAAAGCTCCCCGCAGTATTCCGAGAGAGGCCGAATAGCTTTTTGCCGCTCTTCTTTGTACTTATTGAGGGCAAAAATCTTTTCCTCGGCTTTATTTAGTATCGCATCCAATTCGGTGGAAGTCTCGTAGCCAAGCTGCACGAGGTCATTACCAACTTTGATGAGTTCGCGCCGGACAAACTTGTCTACGACTAGCAAGGCATATTGGTCGATGTTGACGGCTGAAACAGTTCGGTCTACCAGCATTACCAGTTTGGTTTGACCCCCTACTACTTCCAGGAGGTTGTGGTCGTCGAGGAAGGTGGTGACGTTCATCAAATCTGTGGGCTGCTCCTTAGAGTGCAGCGCTAAAGCGGCCCGATAAATGTGTTGGTGGACTGTAATTGCTAACGCTTCGGGACGCAGAATATTTGCGACTCGGTTAATCGCGATTGGGTCGATCAGAATTCCGCCTAAAATTGCTTCCTCTGCATCAATATTGCTCGGAATAAATTTGTCAACTAAACTGACTGCCATGTCTGGTATTCTCCTTTGATCTTGTTGCTAATTCAACTGTGCGAAAAGTTGTCTAAAAGATGAAAAGCTGTCTAAATGGGTTGGACGATCACTGTTTTCACAGCTAAGCTAAATAGCTAAGTAGTAGACAATTTGTTCACAATTTGTTTTGCTTGCTGAGGAAATCGCTGTATCCACTGCAAGTAAATTTGCTGCTGAATACCTAGCGCTGCGAAAGCTTCTTCGCCTAGTTCTTGGAACTGTTCGGATAACTTTCGGTGAGTTGTTAATGGCATATACTGAGGGTCAATATAATCCTCAGTTATTCTTGTTGTCTGTGCAGAAGGAGAATTTTTTGGAGTTGGAGAAGAGCCTGCTGAAGCTGGAGACGAAACAACATTTGTTGGGTTCGAGTTTGGAAAACCATTAGTTTTTCCCCACCAACGACCGCGCAAACAGTCAACAATCCATCCTGAAGGGTTAGATATTTGCTTTGTTTGGCTTCTGATTTGCAGCAGGTTTATGGCTGCTTGAATTTCTTCTAAGTTGTACTGGAGGACGCAAACTCTCAATTCGGGATTCATCCCTCCTGTGGCTTGCATAACTATCTCGACAATCTGAGTCGCATCGGGGTTTGTAATTGCAACCGCTTCAGAGTTAGCAATCGCAACTACTTCGGCAATTTTAGTCGTTTCGGAATTGACAATTGCAACCGCTTCGATAATTTCAGTTACATCAGGATTGGAAATTGCAACCGCTTCGGAATTGGCAATTGCAACCACTTTGACAATTTCAGTTGCTTCGGAGTTAGCAATCGCAACCGCTTCGGCAATTTCAGTTACATCAGGGTTGGCAATTGCAATCGCTTCATAATTGGCAATTGCAACCACTTCGGCAATTTCAGTTGCTTTGGAATTGGCAATTACAACTGTTTCGACAATTTTAGCGACTTGAGGATTAACGAACGAAGATGTTTCGAGATTTAACCGGACAGCTTTGTTGGTTATTGTTGGTTCGGCGCCAGAGATTCTTTGATGGTCGAGGCTGTCGAGTTTTGTGGGTAGTTTTTGCGGGGGTTCAGAGGTTAAACCTGTTTGTTCTGAACTGCAAGGTATTGTCGCATCATCGATCGCTTGAATTTTATCTGAATTAGTATTCAGATATTCAGCGGTTGGGGCGGAATATTTATCCTCAGTTAGAATTTTTAGTCTTTGTTGTGAATTTTTATTTGACTGACTGTCTTTGGTCTGGATTTGAGTAGCAGGTTTTGGTTCTACATTTTTTGGTTTTACATTTGTCTTGGCTAAATTTTCTCTTTCTTCAAAAAAACTTAAAAAAACAGCAGCAACATTTTCAGTGCTTTGCTGTCCTTTCTTATCCTCTGTAAAGAGTACGGCGCCATCAGGGTTTGAACCCTCTATTTGCTCAATTTTTGACTGTTGACGTTGATTTTTTGATGAGTTGCTCAGTTTTTGGAATTTTGAGTGGGTATGAGTGAAGGGGCGAACGTCGCCCAGGTGCTGCACTGCTATGCGAAAAATGCCGCGTCCGTAGTTTTTCAGGATTTTGACCAAACCGAGTTTTTCGAGCTGTCTGAGGGCTGTCCGCCTGGTGTTGGGGCTGTAGGGCTTGCCATTGCGGACTCTTGTGGCTCGTTTTTCGCCCAAGGGGATGTCATAGATGTCGATTTCCTCTGGTTTGCCGCCGATGCAGGTTCTGTACAGGTAGAGGGCGAGTTTGATGGCGCTGGGGGTAGCGCCTTCGAGTACGTCGGCCAGGGCTTCGTAAATTGAGGCATATCTGGTGAGTGGTGGTTTGTGCCAGGTAGTTGTATCTGCAACCATTTTTTGTTCGCGGTAAAAATGAGCGTGTCACTTTTAGCGGCTGTGGTAGCTACTAGAAGCGTGCGAGAGGGGTTGTTATGGATTTGGTCGGATTTGGTCGCGGGGTATCCGCTCGTGCTTGCAGCAGGAAGGCGAGATGCGCTCCATCGCGCTGCATTGGCGATCGATCGTCGAGCCCGTGCGATTATTTTTTCCATCCTGCCAGGTCGATCGTCGCGGGATGTGGTGGCGGATCAGTCTTGTCAGACTTATAAGAGTTGTAATCAAAAGCTGAAACTTATATATAGCAAGAGTTTCAAAAAATCATAATCCTGGGATGTGGATAAGATTATCCTGGGATGTGGATAAAATTGTCCTGGGATGTGGATGTTTTTGTAATCAAGCTTAAACCCATATACTGTAAGGGTTCAAGCTCGATTTTTTAAGTTTTTTTTATGATTACACGGCTGCTGTCAGCTTGATTACGGCAACTAGCCCTTTAGGCTCGCTGGATCTCGCTAATTCTGAAAATAGGAGTATTTGAATGCGTTCACCTGCATAGCTATCCGCGAGATACCGGACAAAACTGGACAACCAGCTCAAACCAGTAAAGATACAGCCCGGTAAAGTCTGGACTGAGGTTGCGTTAAGAAAGTCATGGCACCCGCAAGATACGCAGCCAGCCCCAGGCTCTGTCGCTGCGATCGCTCAAATTGAATAACAACTTGAATAACCAATCTTTTATTGATCGGGCGTAAAAAATTTTTGCTTGCTGTTGATTAGTAAGGCTTTTGCTGGGTAACATCAAAATTCTCTAACGTGCCTAAAATCGACACAGCGCAAGGTCAAAGTTTTTTATCTGCTTGAAGTCACGATCGTAGGATAAAAAACACTAACCCAATCTATGAGCAGCTTTGGGTAATACAATTTCTCTAAAATGCTGCTACAATGCGGGTCGAGTACCCAATACAATTAGATTCGAGCGGTACAAACTACTGTTGCATTATTTTGGAGAAATGGTATAAGTTTTCCGAAGCAGCGACCAGTGAGGCGACGAGTCAGTTTGGTACGAGTACCGCGCCCCAAAACTGAATTCAACAGCCGACAAGTTTCAAACCCCCATCGATCTAAAATCTCCAATCTCAAATGTGATCGACTTCACTCAGCGATATCCAATAGAGCGAGCAATTTAGTCTCTATTTCCGGGCTGACAGTCCGCTGACCACGCTCTATCTGAGCAATCAGCGACTGTGAAACCCCCAACCAACCAGCTAATTTTCTCTGAGTCCACCCCTTACCTTCACGGGCTTTTCGCACGGAAGCACCTGCTATCGAGAGTGGTTTTGCCGAAGCGCGCTTTAATTGTTTGGGTTGGGTCTTCTTTGAGATTAAAAGTGGGATGGGTTCTGGCTGAAGGATGGTAATTTTGGCCGCCAGCCAGCATTCCAGGTAGCCTTTTGGGTTTCTTTCTTTGTTCTCAGGCTGAAGTTTATCTGGATAAGTTTCCGGGTCAAATTCTATTTGCCACTCCAGATTCATTAATAGTTTTAAGGCACTATCCCAGCTCTGCTTTAATTTGTAGGCTTTGCGATTATCGCTGCGAGCTGAGTCAATTTGTGGAGATGGTAAAATCGCTTTTAGTAGCGTTAAAACTCGGTATTCACCACTGGCGTGAAATCGGCTTTCTATGGTGACATGAATTGCTAGTCTTAAGGCAAATTCGTTATGGTACGGATCGATTCTCAGCACTTGCTGGGAAAGATAGCCAAACTGATATAACGCTTCTCTCGACTTGGCTCCAGCTCGGTTCAAAAAATCCTGAGTCCACAATCCGGGTTGGACTGTGATGTAGATTTCATGGGGGTTGTCTATCTTACCTTCAAAATTTAACTGACCTTGGGGTTTGATGTAGACATTCCACATTCTCCCTACAGGAGCACTAGCTATAATTTGCCCTTTCTTGTTCATTCCCTCAATCCAAACAGCTTTGACCAACAAACAATCAAGGGCAAATGCTGTATTAGCAATCTCTAGCAGTTTTTCTATTTGAGTTTTTTTGTGATTTTTATCCCATCCCATTTCCTTAACAATATCGCTGGCTTTTAGTGTAAAGCTGCTGTGCCAAGGAGTCTCTTGTTTCATGGTGTGAGCTGCAAAAATAATGTGCAATTTTGCGCTGGTAAACCCAAACTTATCAATGATTTGCTGGGCTTCGTTCCAAGGCAGCAGGGTAATGTCACCTGGGCTGGAAATGTAATGCTCGATATAATTGTTTGAGTTACCCTTTGCTTCATGTTGAAAAACAGCAATACTGCTGGCAGCTTCATACCACAAATCAGGTCGGATCTGCGCGCGGAGACTGGAAGCCATCAGAGCTGCTGTTGGAACAGCTTCTACAGATTTATTCTTGAATAATGGGGGTTCGGTTACTGGAATTGGAAGGGGTGCAAGTTCTAAGATTTTTGCCAACTGAGCTGCGGATAGATTTTGTATATTTATTTGTTGTAGTAATTCATCGGCAGCATGATATCCACACGCACTAATTATCTGAGATTCTGTCCGGGATTCGGATTTGGGTAAGGATGCGTCAGGGTGAAAAGCGATCGTTCCAGGCAGAATATCCGATAGGTTTTCTCCTCGCTCGCAGATATCTAATTGATTCAGTATCCACTCTGCATTCTTTTCCAGAAAATCAGATATAAAGTATTTCTCGAATGTTTTTTCAATAGTTCCTAATAATTGTGGGGTGATTTTTAAATCGCGATACGGTAAGTGTTTTATTCCACTGTTTTGAGATATAATTGTTTTCAAAACATGATGCAATCGGGTAGCAATATTCACTAATATTGAAGATAGGAGTTTACCTTCTCTACCTAGTTTGAGAGCGTATTGTTGGATGCGATCGCGGTCTCTCATAAGGACAATGTGTTTTCAGGTTGCCACATATATCGAATCAAGCAAGATTTAACCCGCCGACTATTAATGGTAAACTCCTCAAGGCGATCGGTGCTTGCTACAACCAACAAAAAGCTGTTTTGCGATCGAAATTACCGTCTGACAGAACAACTTATCAAAAAATTCAAAAACTGACTCACAAGCTTGCATTGCCTCATGGATAACTACCTCCACAATGCAATTCGTTTATTATAGATTGTCTGGCAGCTAATCAGATCGAAGGCGATCGATAAAAACGATGGGTAGAAACAGTCGATCGATTTCAGCAGACAGCCCCATCGAAACTTTGTTGTTATACCAAATTCATAAAATATCGCTAAATATCTACCCCCTCAACTCCCCCGTTCGAGGGGAGGAGTTAGAACTGCCTCTGTAGCAGAAATTTATGAAATTGGTATTATTCCCCACCATTTTGTTTCAAAACCGCCTCAATTTCCGCCAGCTTTTGGCGCAAAACCTCCTGCAACTCCACCAGTTGTTCAACCTCAGCTTGCTCCAACACTTGCGGTGACAGCTTTTTCAAATTCCCGGTTGCCAACTTGACCTGCTTGAACGGGCGGGCTGCTCCTGGGAAATCATCCAGAGTGGAACTGATAATTTCTTGCACCAATTTACGAGTTTGGGTCACTGACAATTTATCGGCAATAACTTGATTAGTTGTTTTAACTCTAATCGGCAGCGCTTCTTCCTCTGGCAAGACTAAATTTTTAGCAGAGAGTTTAGAAAGAGCCATTGCATGAACCCCTTTAAGTCCTAATTGCCTGATAGCAGTCTTAAGGTCATCAGCCAAAGACAGCATCGGGAAAATGTTGGCATCGATAGAAGCGGGATTGAGCTGCAAATCCAACAGTGTCCGCAAAACGGCCAACTCTTGTTCATCCAAACCCAAAGCGGCCAAACCCTGTTGCTGCTCGTCAGGTGCCACCGTCACCAACTCGGAAACCAAGTTCATCCGTTTTTGCGCGTTCAAGCGTCGCACCACTGTCGAGAGAATGCGGGGGATAGTTGCAGCTTCCAAACCCGTATTTTCAGACAACTCCCGCACAATAGCTTCTGCTTTATCGAGGGGATTGAGATCTTCCCGGTGCAGGGAAGTCAGCAGTGCTTTGCGGTGCAAAGCCGCGGGTTCTGGAACGATCACAGCTTGTAAAGTTTCCCAGCCCAGATTTTTAGCGCTGCGCCAGCGCCGCTCTCCATCGAATATCACCAAATCCCCCCGTTGAATCAAGATAATGGGTTGCAGTTGTCCGTCACTAGCGAGGGAACGGGACATGGACTCGATACTTTCCGGCAAAAATGTCTGTCTGGGTTGTTCAGGATTAGGCTGAATTTGTAAGAGTGAAATGGAGAGGATACCGCTGGCGGATTCTAGTTGTTCTCGCAGTGCAGTCAATTGAGATTCCAATTCCGTTGAACCCGATTTTCGCAGTTCTTCAATTTCTGCTTTGAGTTCCTGAATCTCGGATTCAGCTTCAGAGAGGTGCATTGACTGCTTGGCGGATGAAAAATAATTTCCCAAGTCGGGAGCTTTACGGGTGGCCATAGCGATTTTAGATTTTAAATTGGGGATTGGAAGAAGTCAGTTCATGGCTATAAGCCAAAAACGAAGGATTCGTTTTCGCCGGCGCAAGTTGTGACTGTGAATCAAACACTATTTCTTTTTTTTTCCTTTTTTGGCAATAGCCGGAGCAACTCCATTTCCCATTAAAGTAGCCAGGTGCTTAACAATTTCTTTGAAGTCGCCTAAAGCTGGGTGAAGCGGGCGATAAAGGTGTAATGGCAACCCTTGACCGCTGGCATTAACAAATTCTGCACTGTCCCGAATAGGTGGAAAAACGCGGATATTCATCTGCTCTAGCTGGGCTGGCAAGGACTCTAAAAGTTGTCGGTGGACGGCTCGTTTCGTATCGTATTGGTTGGGTACAAACCCTAAGATTTCTGGTTGCGGCTTGAGGCGTAATTGTTTGCAATGGTGGTAGTACCACTCCAGCAGGTGAGCTGCTCCTTGAATTGATTTTGGTTCGAGCTGTACGGGCACTATTATATGAGTGCAAGCAGTTAGTGCCATCAAGGGCAAGGGGCCGAGGGTAGCGGGGCAGTCGAAGATAATTAGGTCGTGATCCATTGGATAGTCACTCAGGCAATCGCCCAGAAGATAAGCGCCACGCTTGTGCAGAACTAACTCGTCTGCTGTTTGCGTCAGCGTCATTCCGCCTTGACAAACGGTTATATTATTGGTGTGGGAACTCCAGCTAGGAGTAAGAGGCCAAGAGCCATTGAAGCTTTCTCGCATTATGGCGGACAGTGTGTGTTCTGGCTCTGGCGGATTTAGACCGCAAAAAAGGGTCAGGGAGCCTTGGGGGTCGAGATCCATAATGGCTACTTTCAAACCCCTTAACCCCAGTTCGTAGGCGAGGTGAACTGAAAGTGTGGTTTTGCCAGTGCCGCCAGCATTGCTGATGACTGCTAGTCGAATTTGCATGGTTTTGAATTAAGTAGATGATTTAAGTATGATATATCGAGAGTCGGCATCAGATATCGATATATGAGAGGGCATCGCCGCTAACTACCGTTCTGCCTTACGTTGATCCAGCAAGTTAATATTTAGTCTGACGAGTAGATTATCGTCAAGTTTAGTACGGGGAAGATTGTTGAAAAGAATTTAAGTTCGATCGCTAGACTGAAACACGGAACGTCATATATCGATATCTGAGGTATGGGATCTAACCGCCGAGTTAACTTCGAGCGCAGTCTTGGGACGGTGCGATCGTACAATGTACTAGGGCATCGGTACAGTATTAGATATTGACAAAACATGGTAGATATGGTATGTAAATTGAGGAACCTGTTGAATTA